>JBLMVY010000056.1:0-11981 GCA_050256935.1 Candidatus Levyibacteriota bacterium
ATCGAGGCCCGCCGCGGCGACCGCGGCGCCGACGGCAAAGCGCAGGAAGACCCGCTCGCCGGGACCCGCAAGATCGAGGTCCGCGGCAGGAAGGTCGAGCGGCGGCAACGGCAACGCATCGGCCGCCTCGCCGATCCGGCTTGCGGCGAGCAGGGCGGGAAGCCGGGTCAGCTCGATGGCATCGGCCGCGGCCAGCGAACCCGACAGCACGAAAGTCTCGCATCCACCGAGCGCGCGATGCTCGCGCAGCAGCGTCGCCAGCGCTTCGCGCTGCGCGACCACGCCCCGCAGCCGCGCGCGCTCGCCTTCCTGCGCGAGGCCGGCGACCACGACCACGGGAATCGCGAACAGCGTCGTCGCCAGCGTCCCGGCCGATGCCGCATGTGCGCGCTCGGCCAACTCGAGCGAACGCCAGAGGTAGCGCGCGACCGCGAGCGAGGGCGCGCTGCGCAGCGCGGCCGACAGCGCTGCTCCGTCGCCGGCGCGAAGCAGCGCCAGCAGTGCCTGCTGCACCGCATCGCGGGATGCCTCCTCGACGCGCGTCGTCGCCGCCTCGACGCCGCCGCTGGCGAGGGCATGGAGGTGCGCGGCGGCGCCGCCTGCCGGGTCGCCGGTCGCGAAGACGCGGGGATCCTCGAGGTCGGCGAGCGCTGCATCGAGTGGAGGCATCGGTCGATTCTAGACGGAGGCAGGGCGAGCCATCCGGACCCCGGCGCGGACGTGGCGTGAAAGCGCGGTAAAATCAATGCCTTGGATCCAAACCGATGCACACCGACAAAAATTCACTCAGGATCACGCCCGCGATGCGCGTTTCCCGGTTCTACCTCCACACCCTCAAGGAAGCCCCCGCCGAGGCGGAAGTCGCCAGCCAGAAGCTGATGCTGCGCGCAGGGTTGGTCAAGAAGGTTGCTGCAGGCATCTACTCCTGGATGCCGCTCGGCCTCATCACGCTGCGCAAGGTCGAGCAGATCGTCCGCGAGGAAATGAACCGCGCCGGCGCGCTCGAGGCCTATCTGCCCCATGTCGTGCCCGCGGAGCTGTGGCAGGAGACCGGGCGCTGGGACAAGTTCGGTCCCCAGCTCCTGAAGATCAAGGACCGGCAGGACCGCGATTTCCTGTTCGGGCCCACGCACGAGGAGGTGGTGACCGACATCGTCCGCAAGGACCTGCGCAGCTACCGGCAGCTGCCGGTCAACCTCTACCAGATCCAGGTCAAGTTCCGCGACGAGATCCGGCCGCGCTTCGGCGTCATGCGCGGGCGCGAGTTCCTGATGAAGGACGCGTACTCCTTCGACGTCGATCGCGACGCGCTGATGGCGTCGTACCGCGGCATGTACGCGGCCTACGAGCGCATATTCACGCGGCTGGGCCTGCGCTTCCGTGCCGTCGAGGCCGACACCGGCGCCATCGGCGGATTCGCATCGCACGAGTTCCAGGTGCTCGCGGAATCCGGCGAGGACGCGATCGCCTACAGCGACGCCTCCGGGTACGCGGCGAACATCGAGCAGGCCGAGGCGCTCGCGCCCGCCACCGAGCGGGCGCCGCCTGCGGAACCGCTGCAGCGCGTGCCCACGCCCGGCAAGTCGACCTGCGAAGAGGTTGCGCAGCTGCTGGAGCTGCCGCTGTCGCGCACCGTCAAGTGCCTGATGATCCACGCCCAGGGCCGGGTGCACATGCTGCTGCTGCGCGGCGATCACATGGGCAACGAGGTCAAGATCGGCAAGCTGCCGGGGATCGGCGCATGGCGCTGGGCCTCGGAGGCCGAGATCGTCGAGGCCGTCGGCTGCCTTCCCGGGTACCTCGGACCCGTCGGCATTCCGGCCGACCTGCCGCTGTACGTCGACCGTCAGGTCGCGGTGATGGGCGATTTCGTCTGCGGCGCCAACGAGGCCGACCATCACTTGCGCGGCGTCAATTTCGGACGCGACTGCCGCGAGCCCGACGTCGTCGCCGACCTGCGCAACGTCGTCGCCGGCGATCCCTCGCCCGACGGCAAGGGGCGGCTTGCGATCGTCCGCGGCATCGAGGTGGGCCACGTCTTCGCGCTGGGCGACGTCTACTCGAGGGCGATGGAAGCAACTTTCCTCGACGATGCGGGTCAGTCCAGGCCCATCCAGATGGGCTGCTACGGCATCGGCGTGACCCGGGTCGTCGCCGCGGCAATCGAGCAGAATCACGACGAACGCGGCATCGTCTGGCCCGCGGCGATGGCGCCTTTCGCCGTCGCCATCGCACCCATCGGCTACGACCGCAGCGCCGCCGTCCGCGAGCGGGCCGACCGGTTGTACGATGACCTGGTCGGGGCCGGCGTCGAGGTCCTGCTGGACGATCGGGGAGAACGCCCTGGCGTGATGTTTGCTGATCTGGAGCTGATCGGGATCCCCCTCCGCATCACGATCGGGGAGCGCGGCCTGAAGGACGGCATCGTCGAATGCCAGGGCCGGCGGGAGGCGGCCGCCAGCAAGGTGGCGCTCGCCGAGGTGGTTTCGTACGTGACCGACAGGGTCAGGACGGCATGACGCAACGCGCGACATCGGGGTCATACGCAAGAACCGCTGCGCGGGTGCTGGCCCTGGCCGTCGCACTGGCGGCGCCGCTGCCTGCGCGCGCGGGTGCGCAGGTCGAGGAACACCTGTCCGCATCGGTGGTCATGGGACTGCAGCGCTCGATCGCCGACAATCCGCCGCCTGCCGATTACGAGAATGCTCCCGATGTCCGCGCGTGGATCGCCGACATGTCGCCCCGGCTCGCCAAGCGTCTTCCGGACGCCGGCCTGCGCCACGACCTGCTCGCGGCGGTCAGCTACGAGGCGCGGCGCGCAGGACTCGACCCGCAGCTCGTGCTCGGCGTCATCCACCACGAGAGCAACTTCCGCAAGTACGCGATCTCCACCGCGGGCGCGCGCGGATACATGCAGGTGATGCCGTTCTGGGTGCGGCTGATCGGAAGCTCCGGCCAGAACCTGTTCCAGATGCGCACCAACCTCCGCTACGGCTGCACGATCCTCCGCTATTACCTCGACGCCGAAAAAGGCGATCTGTTCCGCGCGCTCGGACGCTACAACGGGAGTCTCGGACAGCCCGACTATCCGACGGCGGTGCTGGCAGCCGAGCGCCTGTACGCGCCGTCGGCAACGGTCGCGGCGGCGAGCGCGGCGGCCCTCGCCCCGTTGAACTGACGCTTCCGACGGGCCGCCCCGAGGGCGAGCACCGGAGTGCGCAGCACCACGCCCGCCCAGTGAGCGCAGCAGGCGCGTCGTCGTACCGGGGCCGCTTCGCGCCCTCGCCCACCGGCCCACTGCATTTCGGATCCCTGATCGCCGCGGTGGCGAGCTACGCCGATGCGCGAGCGGCGCAGGGTGCGTGGCTGCTGCGCATCGAGGACGTCGATTCCGGCCGTGCGCGCGCCGCCGCAGCCGATGCGATGCTCGCGACACTGGAGCGCTTCGGTTTCGCCTGGGACGGACCGGTATGGCGGCAATCGCTGCGCGGCGATGCCTATGCGCAAGCCCTCGATCGCCTGCTGGCGCTCGGCCTGGTCTACCCCTGCCGCTGCTCGCGCCGCGAGCTCGCCACAGCCCGGCTGAGCGCGATCGGCGAGCGCGTCTATCCGGGAACCTGCCGCGATCGCGCCGCCTTTCCCGGAGGACCCTCCGCAAGCTCCCGCAGCGCGTGGCGCCTGCGCGTCCCGTCGACGCCGGTCGACTTCGTCGACCGCCACCTCGGCCGCCAGTCGCAGGACCTCGCGGCCGATGTCGGCGATTTCGTCCTGCGGCGCAGCGACGGCCTCTACGCGTATCAGCTCGCGGTCGTCGTCGACGACGCGGCGCAGGGGATCACCGACGTCGTGCGCGGCGCCGATCTCCTCGCATCCACGGCGCGCCAGATCTTCCTTCAGCGCGCGCTGGGCTGTCCGACGCCGCGCTACCTGCATGTCCCCGTCGCCGTCGACGCGCGCGGCCACAAGCTCTCGAAACAGACACGCGCTCCGGCGCTGCCGGGCGAGCCGCTGCCCGCGCTGCTCGCCGCCTGGGATTTCCTCGGGCAGGCGGCGCCCGACGAGGCACCCGGCTCGGTGGCCGAGTTCTGGGCCTTCGCGCTCGCGCGCTGGGAGCCGCGCAGGCTTCCGCCCGCGCCGGCGCTCCCCGCTCCGCCCGCGTTCGGCGCGCCCCGGCCGGAGCCTGCGCGCCGATGAATCGCGTCGCCACGCGGGCCGCCCGCCATCGGCGCCTGGGCTACCATCGGCAGCAAACCTTGCCGTCACCCCGCGCATGCAGACACCCAACCTGAACCGAAACGAACCCTGCTTCTGCGGCAGCGGCAAGCGCTTCAAGCACTGTCACGGCCGGATCGAATCGACCGGGTCGGACGCGCTGCGTCTCGAGGCGCAGGCAGCGCATCGCTCGGGCGCGCTCGCCCGCGCCGAAGCGCTCTATCGCCAGGCGCTCGAGGCCGATCCCGCCGACGTCCATGCGCTGCACATGCTGGGCGTCCTGCAGTTCGAGCGGATGCGCATGGGCGAGGCGCTCGATTTACTGTCGCGGGCTGCCGAGCGTACGGCCTGGGCGGACCCGACGATCCGGCAGAACATGGGATTCGTCCTCGCCCATCTCCTGTCGCCGCAAGCCAACGCGCGCCAGGAAGCGCTGGTCGCGGCCTATCTCGACCGCGAGCGCGCGCGCCGCGCGGAGCCGGCGCCGGCCGCGGCGGTCAGCGTGGTCCTGCCCGTGTACAACCAGGCGGACGTGATCGCGCGCGCGATCGCGTCGGTCGCCGCGCAGACCTACGCGAACATCGAGCTCGTGGTCGTCGACGACGGCTCGACCGACGGCACCGCGGCCGAGGTCGCCCGATGCCTTGCCGATGTCGGCTTTGCGGCGCGGCTCGTCGAGCAGGAGCATCGCGGCGCGGCGCACGCGGGCAACGCGGGCGCCGAACGCGCGGAAGGACGCTACCTCGCGTTCCTCGGCGCCGGTGACTGGTTTGCACCCGACCGCGTCGAGCGCATGGTGGCCGAAATCGCACGCGCGACGCCGCTGTGGGGCTTCTCGCGGGTCGCCCGGACCGACGACCGCGGCGGCAGCGACCACGACGGCGGCGATGCCGGGCCTGCCCGCGGCACAGCTTCGCGGTCCCGCGATTTCCTCGGGCACGAGCCGGCGAGCTTCACGCTGCTGACCCGCGATGTCATCGGACCCGCCGGCAACCTGTTCATCGACCGCGGCCTCTTCCGCGAGCTGCTCGGCTTCCGCGATGTTCGGTCGCACCGCGGCTGGGAGTTCGCGCTGCGCGCCGCCCGTGCAGTCGAGCCGGTCGCGCTCGACCAGCCGCTCTATTTCCGCGGCGCGGACGACCGCGACCGCATCGCCGGGCAGCCAGGTGTGGCACAAAGCGCAGCCGAGCTCCTGGCGACGCGGCAGGTCGCCGACGCGTTGAGCGGCGACACGACGGCGACCAACGAGTTCTGCCCGCAATTCGCCGCCAATCGCGACCTGCTGCTGAGGGCGGAGCTTCGCGCCGGGCGCGGCGACCGCATCCCGGTGCCGCTGCTGCGCTCGCTCGCCGGCACCTGGCACGCTCGTGCGACCGCCGAGGCGCCACGCCCGCCGGGGGCGGCGGGTCCGCGGGAGCCGACGGGCCCGGGCCAGGCGCGCAGGACCGCACTGGTCGTGCTGGGCATCTACCGCAGTGGAACCTCCGCGCTGTCGCGGGTGCTCAATCTCTGCGGAGCGTTCCTGCCGCAGCGGGTCGTGGCGGCGAGGCTGGGCACCAATCCCAAGGGCTTCTGGGAATCCGAGGCCGTCAATCACCTCGACGCGCGACTCCTGCGTCACCTGGGCGCCGACTGGAGCCGGATCGACTTCGCCCTGCCGCGCGAGGGACCTCTGGTCGACGACTTCCTCGCCGATTCGCGCGAGCTGCTGGCCTCCGAATACGGCGACGCGCCCTTCATCCTGATCAAGGATCCGCGCATCTGCATCCTGGCGCCACTGTGGCATCGCGCGCTCGAGGAGAGCGGCTATCGTCCGGTCTACGTGGTGCCGGTGCGCAATCCCCTCGAGGTCGCGCGCTCGCTCGAAGCGCAGGGCGACCTGCCCGCGGCCGAAGGCCTTGCGCTGTGGCTCGCGTACATGGAGCGCATCGAGGCTTTCGTCCGGACCGTCGACGCCCCCGTCGTGCACCTGCGCTACACCGAGCTCCTCGACGACTGGCGCAGGGTCGTGCGCAGGATCGCCAGGCACCTCGACGTGCCGCTTGCGATCGATCGGCGAGCGGCGGAGATCGACGCGTTCATCGAGGCGGGAATGCGCAAGCACCGGGCCGCGGACGCGGAGCTCGACGAGCAGCTCGCCGGGGCGAGCGGCGACGCGCTGCGCACGATGTATCGGCGCATGCTCGAGCGCTGCGAGCGCGACGCCGCCGCGCAGCTCGCGCGCACCGATCACGGGTCGGCCTGACGCGCGCCCGGTGCGAAGGGCCGGCGCAGCGCATCGCGTATAATCGGGGCGTTCAACGTCTTCGAGCGGATCTCTCCGGCCGCTCCCATTCCGCTTAATGACCACACTCGTTGTCGTTCGCAAGGGCGACCAGGTCGCCATCGCTGCCGACTCGCTGACCACGTTCGGCGACACGCGACTTGCCGCCGTCCACGACCGCACCTACGACAAGATCGTTCGCCACCGCGACACCTACATCGGCCTTTGCGGCTCGGCGGCCCATCAGCTCGTCTTCGAGAGCCTGCTCGCGAAGCATGTCGACATCGATTTCTCGCACAAGTCCGCGATCTTCGAGACCTTCCGCAAGCTGCACCCGATACTCAAGGAGCAGCACTTCCTCAATCCCAAGGAGGAGGAGGACGATCCCTACGAATCGACGCAGATGACCGCGCTGATCGCCAACGCCAACGGGATCTTCGGCGTGTTCTCGATGCGCGAGGTGTTCGAGTACACGCAGTTCTGGGCGGCGGGTTCCGGCCGCGAATTCGCGCTGGGCGCGATGCACGCCCGCTACGGGCATCTGCGCAGCGCCGAAGCGGTCGCGCGCGTCGGCGTCGAGGCCGGCGCGACCTTCGACAAGAACTCAGCCCTTCCGATGACCATCTACACGCTGCCGCTGACGCGCTCGTGAGCCTCTACACCCCCGCGCACTTCGCCGGCACGGAACGCGCCGCCGCCGCGCGGCTGATGCGCGAGCATCCGTTCGCGACGCTGGTGACGCCGGCGACGCCCGAACCGGTGATCTCGCACGTTCCGCTGCTCCTCGTCGCGGACTGCGAGCCGCACGGCGAGCTGATCGGCCATTTCGCGCGCGCCAACCCGCACTGGCGCCACGCAGCCGCCGCGGAATCGATCGCGATCTTCCACGGACCCCACGCCTACGTCTCGCCGTCGTGGTACGCGAAGCCCGCGCAGGCCGTCCCGACCTGGAACTACGCGACCGTCCATGCCCATGCGACGATGCAGGTGATCGACGACCCTGCGGAGGCGCGAAGCATCCTCGACGCACTGGTCACCCGCTTCGAGTCGACCCGCCCGCAGCCGTGGAGCTTCGCGATGCCCGAGCGCGAGCGCGATGCGCTGGTCGGCGCGATCGTCGCCTTCCGCCTGCGCATCCGCCGCATCGAGGCGAAGTTCAAGCTCTCGCAGAACCGGCCGGCGGCCGATCGCGAGCGCGTCGCGACCGCGCTCGAGGCCGAGGGCTACGCCGACGCCGCGGCGGTCTCCGCGTGGATGCGAGCCCTGCGCGAGCCGCCGCCGGAACGATGAAGGGCGGTGCGGACGCGGGCGCGCCGGAATCGGCGCGGGTGCGCTTCGACAAGTGGCTGTGGGCGGCGCGCTTCTACAGGACGCGCAGCCTCGCCGCGCAGGCCATCGATGCAGGCCAGGCGCGCATCGACGGCGAGCGCGTCAAGCCGGCGCACCCGATCCACGCAGGGATGCGCGTCAGCGTCCGCAAGCAGGATCTCGGGTGGCAGGTCGAGGTGCTCGAAGCGCAGGACCGGCGCGGCTCGGCGACGGTTGCCGCCTCGATGTACCGCGAGCTGCCCGAGAGCATCCGCGAGCGCGAGGGCAGGCTCGCGGCCCGCCGGGCCGCCGGCCTCGGCGCCCCGCGCACGCCGGGTCGGCCGACCAAGCGCGACCGACGCAGGCTCGAGGATTTCCTGAACGAGCCCTGACCCGTCAGCAGAGCCTCAGGCCCGCGACGTCGAGGATGAATTCGGGCTGGCTGTACGCGGCGAAGATCAGCCACGCAACCGCGCCGGCGACGAGCAGGGCGAGCGCATGGCGCAGGGCCCGTCGCCCGCCGTAGCGTCCGGCAGGAAGCGGCGAGAGGGTCGGGAGAACGGCGTCGGGCGCGTGCGTGTCCACGCCCGCGAATTTACGCCTGCTGGGTGCGTCCGGGCAAGTCGGGAACGCGGGCGACCGGGGCCGCGGGCAGGACACCCTGCGCGCGCAGCGTGGACATCACGGTGTTGAAATCGGCTGCCACGTCCACGTGTTCGATGGGCTTGGCGAGCAGGTTCACCGCGCGCCCGCTGACCAGCAGCGGGATCCCGGGCGACAGCGCGCGGCGCAGCGAGCGGATCTCCTGGCCCGCGATCTTGCCCGATATGCCGCGATCGAACAGCAGCACGACCAGGGCCGCGTGATAGGCGTCCGCCGCGCCCGCGATCTCCTGCGCCGGGACGCCGGTGCCGAGCATCAGGCAGTTGATGCCCTCGGTGAACAGCAGCAGCTCGAGTATCGCGAGTCCGAGCTGATTGGGATCGTTCGGCGGCGTCGCCAGCAGGATCTGCCGGGAGTCGCGCGTCGGACGCACGAGCCTCGTCACGTCGCGCAGCAGCCGCTGCGCGAGGTCGCAGAAGCGCAGCTCCTGGAATGTCTGCATCTCGCCGCGCACCACCCGCTCGTGGACGGCTTCGTTGAGCGGGATGAGCGTCTGCTCGAGAAACTTGCGCAAGCCCTGGCCGACCAGCAGCTTGGACAGGTGATTCTGCAGTTCCCCGATCCGGTGCTCGCCGAGCAGGCGCACGGCGTTCGATATCTCCGGCGGCATCGGCGTCGGATCGGCGACCGCCAGTCCGACCATCGACTGCAGCGCCGAATCCGTGAGCGGCACCACCGCGCCCGCACGCCAGCCTTCGGACAGCAGCTGCTTGATCAGCTTGAGGCGCGCGACCTGGTCGGACGGATAGACGCGGTCGCCGAATCCGTCGCGCAGGGGCGCCGGGAATCCATAGCGACGCTGCCACATGTAGAGCTGTTCACGGCGCAGGCCGGTGATGCGCACGACCTCGCGAATGTGCAGCGCGCCCGCCGGCTCGCCGGCGTTTGCCACGGCGGGCGCGTTGGCGGGCATTCCCGCCGAATCCTGGCGCCGCGATGGGGCTTCGATGAGGATTCCCATGTCGATTGTTCCCTTGCGATAGCGTCGTTCGTCTGTATCGCCTGTGCGGTACAGGGCATTGTCGTAAGCCATCGGCGCGCTTCACGCTGAAATCCGCGCCTTGTGCTGCACGGTACGTCGTCATGCACGATGCGTGCCAGCAATTCCAGACGGCATTGCCCAGCCGGACCGCGAGCATGGGCGCCGGGTCCGGATCTTGCAGTGGTTTCCTCCGATTCCATTGTGTGGACCGACGCCGGGCCCGCATGCCCCTGTGGACGGATCCGCCGCCCCCGCCATGGTTACGCCCCGCGCCCAGCGACTGACCTTGAACGACCGGTAATGTTTGGATTCTGGAAATCGACCCGGGACCCGCTTGCGGATGCCCGCAATGCTGCGCGCTGGCTGGCGACACTGTCGCCCACGGACACGCTGGCCGTGCACACCGACCTCGCGGCCGAGCTCGCCCGCGCGTCCGGCGCCGGCGTCGTCCGCACGCCGGCCCGGCTGCAGGCGGTCTTCCATGTCGATGCGCAAACGGCGGGACGGCGCCAGGCGCTGATCGATCAGTACCTCGAGCACGCTGCGCGCAGCTCGCGCATCGAGAACCAGCTCTGGTCGGCGCTGTTCGACCTGTCCAAGGCATTCCTGCAGACCTATCATTCGTACGCGCTGGAAATCGCGGAGCATCCGCAGGACGCGCGATGGCAGGAGCTCCTGCCCGAGCTCATGTGCCGGCAGATCGTGCACCTGGGCCTCGATGCGCGCGTGCGTCTCTACCGCCACGAGCAGTGGATCCCGGCGAAATGGGCCGAGCTGCACGGCCTGATGACGCTCGCATCCTCGCGCCAGATCGAGCGTCAGCCGGTCACGCTCTCCGCGGAAGACGAGACGACGACCGTCGAGCACGAGTATCTGCGGGTCCTGGTGCTGCAGCTGATGAACCCGGGCAGCCTGACCGCGCGGCAGGTCGAATTCATCTGGAGCGAGCTCGACGACTGGTGCGCGCCGCTGCGCCTGACCCTCGAGCCCTCGGCACCCAACGCGTTCTACGTGGATCTCGCCGGACGCGAAGGCCTGCGCCGGCGCCGCCCCGGGCCGCTGGAGAGCCGGGTCCTGTTCCTCGATACGCGGCCGCTGCACGCCGTCATGGTCCAGCACGTGATCGTGCTCGAGCAGAAGATCAAGGGTCAGCCGCTGTCGAACCGCACGCCGCGCCGTTCGGAGCAGCTTGCGCTGTTCTCCAAGCTCGCCGCCCAGGTCGATCCGGAATTCCGGCCCATCCCGCGCCGGGGCGAGCGGGTTCCGGCCAGCGGACACGCGGACGCGATCCTCGGATTCCAGAAGATCGCCTCGTTCTTCAAGGCCGAGGCGCAGCCGCCGGCCACGCGCACCGACAACGCCAGCGACACCTTCGACAGCACGATGGATCTCGCCGTCTTCGGCCGCATTCGCGACGAACCGGCACGACAGCGGGAGCGCCAGCGCAGGCGCATCGGCGCCCATTCGGCGCCGGGCGGACCGTGGGACGTGAAGGACATCTCGACGACCGGCGTTCGACTGATCGCGCCGATCCAGGTCGCCAACGCGGTGACGCTCGGCACGCTGGTCGCGCTGCATTGCCACGGGCAGCCGCGCTGGGTGCTGAGCATCGTTCGCCGCATGCGGCGGATTTCCTCCGATCGCGCCGAGATCGGCGCCCAGGTCATCGCCGACACCATCGGTGCGGTCAGCCTCACCGAGCAGCACAAGCCCGGGTCCAACCCCTATTCGATCGAAGGGGAAGGCACGACCATCAACGGCCGCAGCTTCGCCGCGCTCCTGCTCACCCTGCGCGCCCGCGAGGGCGATCCGCTGGTCCAGTCGCTGATCGTGCCCGCGGTCGAGTACCAGCCGGCGAAGCGCCACCTGCTGACCTCCGCGACCAGGCAATACTCGATCCGTTTCGGGCGGCTGGTCGAGCACCAGCCGGACTGGGTCTGGACGGCGATCGAGCCGCTCGACCCTCGCGCACGCACGCCGGCACCGCCTCACGAGGACACGTCGTCCGCGGTATGATCGCGGCGTGATCGTTTCCCGCGCGGCAGCGCCCGTGCGCTCCTGAAGCGGCCGGATGTCCATCGATCGTTACGCCGAAATCCATGCGGCCTGGCGCTGGGAGGTGCCGCCGGATTTCAACATCGCGCATGCGTGCTGCGGCCGCTGGGCCGGCAATCGCGCACGCTTCGCGCTCTACTGGGAGGACGAGGACGGGGCGCGGGCGGCCTGCACGTTCTGGGACCTCCAGCAACAGGCGAACCGGCTGTCGAATGCGCTGCGCGCGGCGGGCGTGGGACGCGGCGACCGCATCGCGCTGATTCTCCCCCAGCGGCCCGAAACGGTCGTCACCCACCTCGCCGGCTATCAGCTCGGCGCCGTCATCGTCCCGCTGTCGTTCCTGTTCGGACCCGAGGCGCTCGAGTACCGGCTTCGGAACAGCGCTGCCAAGGTCGCGATCGTCGACGGGCAGTCGCTGCCGAACCTCGCCCCGATCCGCGATCGCTGCCCCCAGCTCGAGCGGGTGATCGGCGTCGCCGGCGCGCGTGCGGAAAACGG
>JBLMVY010000057.1:0-11325 GCA_050256935.1 Candidatus Levyibacteriota bacterium
GCCAGTATGCCGGCCATCCCGGCATTCTTGATGAACGAACGACGCTCCATCCTGAATCTCCTAGTGTTGTGAACGACGGCAGTGCCGACGATGCGAGGTCACGGACGGTGGTTGTCCTGTCCGGACTCCATTCTCCCTGATGGTCCGCCCTCCCAGTCGCATCGGGCCGGCGCCAACCAGCGGGCCATTCTAGCAGGCGGACTGCACGGCGTCAGAGGCTGCGGCCGCCCCGCCCGCCCGCATTCAAGCCCGATCAGCGATCGCGCGACGCAACCGGTGGCGGCGATGCCGCTAGCTTCCGAGCTTGCGGACGGCATTGAAGCTCGTCCAGGTCCAGCCGGTCTGGCGCTCGAGCGTCTGGGTCAGGCGAATCAGGTAGCGCGCGCTGCCGGTATCGAGCTCGACCATGGCGCCGGGCGAGAACCGGTCGTCGGGTCCGATCAGGCTGCGCTGCGACGCCTGCCGGTTCTCGGGGACGGCGGGCAGGTAGATGCCGAAGAACGGGCGGTCGTGGACGCTGCGCGAGGCCTCGGAAGGGGTCGACCAGCTGCGCATCAGCACGCGGACCATCCGGCGCGCGATGATCTCGACCCCCACGGTCATCTCGTCGACCTGCTGGCGTTGCATTCGCCGCACCACGCCCAGCGTCCAGTACTCGTCGTCCTTGACCGCGAGCAGCTCGCCGAGCCTCGCCGGCGCCTCCTTGGCGGGCGCCATCAGCCGCACGCCCGAGTCGCTGCGGTCGACCATCTTCCAGCGCGAACCGCGCACGCGACGCTCGATCGACGCCGGGTTGACGCCCGGGTTGACCAGCGTCGCCTCGTCGTAGCTCGCGGTCACGCCGGGGGTTCGCGCAGCGTCGGGAAGGCGGTCGATTTCCGCGATCGCCCGCACCAGCGCGTGGAGGCCGCTGACGACGCGCACGTGCTCGTCGGCGGCATAGCGCATCGCCCGCGGGGCCTGGGCGATCGCATCGGGCCCGAACAGCGATGCGAGCCGCATCAGCAGCAGCCGCTGCTCGCGCGGCGGCAGGTCGCCTGCAGGGGTGGTGATCTCGTCCCGCTCCGGCAGCCAGCGCAGCCGCTCGACGATGCGCGCATAGAGGGGTCCGGTGTCGACGTACATCGCCTGCCCCCCGACCGGCCGTCTTTCACGCCTGCGCAGCCCCTGCGAGCTTGCGATGTCGACGAAGAACCCCGCCTCTTCGCCCGGGGTCGGGCTCAACTCCAGCGCCGGCGCCCATTCGTCGAGCTGCCTCGCGACCCATTCGACCTGGTCGGGCGTGAAGTTCCCCGAGTCGAGGCGCATCAGCAGCAGCGCATTGAGGTAGACCTGCTCGAGGAACGTGCCTGAGTTCGAGAAGCGCCCGGGACCCAGCGCGAGCTGCTCGCGCTGCCATCCGCGCCCGCGCGCCAGCGCGTAGATCTCGTGGAATTCCTTCCACTGGGCGGGTATCCAGTGGCTGTAGCGAAACAGCCTGAACTTGCCGTCCAGGCCCCGGTACTGCGCCAGGCGCAGCATCGCCCACGGCAGGACCGCCCGCCAGCGCCGGTTCTCCGCATGGGGGAAACCCGCGGTCAGCGCATGGTGATAGGCGGCGACGAACGCCTTGACCAGGTCGAAGACCGCATGCCAGAGCCGCGACTCGACCGCGGAGCTCTTCTGGTAGTTGACGGTGTACTGCCGCGTGAGATCGGCGATGATCGGCTCGATGCGGGCGTCGAGCTTCAGCAGCGCCTCGACCTGGGCGACCGTCGCCTCCTTGCGCCGCCCCGGAAAGTTCGCGACCAGCTCCAGCGCCTGCCGCTGGACCTCGAACACGTCGCCGCGCGGAAGCCTGGCGATCCAGCGCCGCGCCACCTTTGCGTTGCGCAGGGGATCCTTGAGCTGGCGGACCCAGTCGAACACAGGCTCGATCATCGCGAGGGGAGCGCCGCCCGCCATCGGGATCAATCAGCTGCCGGCGATGGTCATGTGTCCCACGAGCATCGAGCCCATGTGCCGCGACCCGCGCGTGTCGACATCGCTGCCCAGCGCGACGATGTCGCGGAACATTTCCTTCAGGTTGCCTGCGATCGTGATTTCCTCCACCGGAAACGCGATCTCGCCATTCTCCACCCAGAAACCCGCGGCGCCGCGCGAATAGTCGCCGGTGACGGGGTTGATGCCCTGCCCGAGCTGCTCGGTGACGAACAGGCCGCGGCCCATGCGGCGCAGCAGCGCCGCCAGGTCCTCGCTGCCGGGAACCACCAGGTTGTGCGCGCCCCCTGCGTTGCCCGTCGACTGCAGACCGAGCTTGCGCGCCGAATAGCTGCCGAGGAAATAGCCCTGGAGCACGCCGCCGGCGACGACCTGGCGCGGCACGGTCGCGACGCCCTCGTTGTCGAAAGGCGCGCTGCCTCGCGCGCGCGGCAGGTGCGGCTCCTCGCGGATGCTCACCAGCGGCGAGAACACCTGCGTCCCGATCGAATCGAGCAGGAACGAGGACTTGCGATAGAGGCTGCCGCCCGACACCGCGTGGACGAACGCTCCGAGCAGGTCGGCCGCCTCGGGCGCCTCGAACAGGACCGGACACTCGATCGTGCCCAGCTGTCGAGCGCCGAGCCTGCGCACCGTCCGCTCACCGGCGATGCGGCCGACGTCGGCCACCGGCATCAGGTCCCCGGGCGCACGCGCTGCCGTGTACCAGTAGTCCCGCTGCATCGCACCGTCCGCCTCGCCGATGACCGAGCAGTCGACGTGGTGCCGCGAGCTCCTGTATCCGCCGAGGAAATCGAGGGTGTTCGCGTAGACGAACTCCGACTCCCCGCGGGAGACCGTCGCCCCTTCGGTGTTGGTGATGCGCCGATCGACGGCCAACGCCGCCGCCTCGGTCGCCCGGCCCAGCTCGATCGCCGCCTCGACATCGAGATCCCAGGGGTAATAGAGGTCGAGATCGGGCCACGAGCGCGCGAGCCTGGCAGGGTCGGCCAGTCCCGCCGCGGGATCCTCGGCGGTGTAGCGTGCGATCGCCAGCGCTTTGTCGACCGCCGCGTGGAGCGCGGCATCGGCGAAGTCCGCCGTGCTCGCGTGACCGCGGCGCGTGCCGACGTAGACGGTGACGCCGATGCCCTTGTCGCGGTGATAGGCGATGGTCTCGACCGAACCCTTGCGCACGGTGACGCTCTGCCCGACGGCCTGGGACACCTCGGTCTCCGCCGCCGTCGCCCCGGCCTTGCGCGCGGCGGCGAGGACGGTCTGCGCGATGCGCTCGAGGGTCGCGGTCGACACGGGGAAATGCGTGCCGTGCCCGTGCTGCGGCGCGCGCGGTGCTGCGACTCTGGAATCGACTGCCGACATCGATGCGGTCATCACCAAATGGACGAGGGTTATGCGACAGAATGGCGCGGGCGCTTCGCTGCAGGCGCGACCGCAGACGCCCGCAGCGTCGGCTATCATAGCAAAGGCCCGCGAAAAAACCGGAATCCATTGGGCCCGGGCGGCATGGCGCCTGGCGTCACGATGCGCAGCGCGCCGTCGCGGCCCCGACGCCCGCCCACCCAGCCACCCGGCCGGCAGGCCACTCGTCCGCACCCCAGAGCGCCCCGGAGCGCCTTGACTCCCGACCGACATCGTGGCCCGCAACCCGCCCAGTCCCCGATTCCCGCAGACCCCGGCTGCCGACACCGACGAGCGCGACGCGCCTTCCAAGACGCAGCGCAAGCACGAGATGCACGCGCTGCAGGACCTGGGCCTCGCGCTGGCCGAGCTCGATCCCGCGCGTCTTGCGACGCTCGAGCTCCCGGAGCGGCTGGTCGAGGCGATCGCGTTGCTGCGCAGGATCACCAAGCACGAGGCGCGTCGCCGCCAGCTCCAGTACATCGGCCGGCTGATGCGCGACGTCGAGCCGGCCCCGCTGCGCGAGGCGATGGACGCCTGGGAGCACGGCAGCGATCGCGAGCGCGCGCGCTTCGCGGCCACCGAGCGCTGGCGCAATCGCCTGCTCGACGAGCCGGACGCCCTCGATGCGTTCGTCGCGGCGCACGCCGGCGCAACGCGCGCAGTGCTCGCGGGGCTGATCGCGGACGCGAAGGCGGAGCGCCTGAAAGGCGCGCCGCCGCGCAAGTTCCGCGCGCTGTTTCGCGAGATCAAGCGCATCGTCGACACCCTACAGGACACCCCACAGGAATGAAGGCTGCCCACCCATGAACCAGGAGTCGCTGCTGATCGGTCTCGTCTCGATCTCGGATCGCGCATCGTCGGGCGTGTATGTCGACCAGGGACTGCCCGGGCTCAATGCCTGGTTCGAGGCGGCCCTCAAGACCCCGTGGCGGGTCGAATCGCGCCTGATTCCCGACGAGCAGCCGGTGATCGAGCGCACGCTGATCGACCTCGTCGACATCGCCGGCTGCGACCTCGTGCTGACGACCGGGGGCACCGGCCCGGCCCCGCGCGACGTCACGCCCGAAGCGACCCTCGCCGTCGCGCACAGGGTGCTGCCGGGCTTCGGCGAGCAGATGCGCCAGGTCAGCCTGCGCTACGTCCCGACGGCGATCCTCTCGCGGCAGGTCGGGGTCATCCGGGGCCGTGCGCTGATCCTGAACCTGCCGGGCCAGCCCAAGGCGATCAAGGAGACCCTGGACGGGGTCTTTCCTGCCGTCCCCTACTGCCTGGACCTGATCGGCGGCCCGTACGTCGAGACCCGTGACGAGGTGTGCAAGGCATTCCGGCCGAAGTCGGCGATCCGTTCCGCCGCGCCGCCGGCGCAGTGACCGGGCAGACACGGCTCGCCGGCGTCGCGTTCATCGTCGCCTCGGCGCTGGCGTTCGGCGCGATGGCGATATTCGCGCGCATCGCCTACGCGTCGGGGATCGACACCTCCACCCTGCTCGCGCTGCGCTTCACCATCGCCGCGGCGGTCCTTGCCGCGGTCGCAGGGCTGCGCGGCGCGCCGATGCCGCCCGGGCGCGACATCGCGCTGCTGGCGGCCATGGGCGGGCTGGGCTACGCGGGCCAGGCCTTCACGTTCTTCACCGCGCTGACCATGGCTCCCGCTGGCCTGGTCGCGCTGCTGCTCTATCTCTACCCGGCGCTGGTCGCCGTGCTGGCGGCGGTTTTCCTGCGCGAGCGCCTGACCGCGGCCCGCGTCGTCGCCCTGCTGGTGGCGCTCGGGGGGATGGTGCTGACCGTCGCCCCGGCGCTCGCCGGGGCCGGCCGGGCGCAACCCGCGGGCATCGGCCTGGCGCTCGCCGCAGCGATGATCTACGCGATCTACATCGTCGTCGGCACCCGCGTCAGCGCGCGCGTGTCGCCCTGGGCGACGGCCTCGATCGTGTGTGCGGCCGCAGGCGCGGTGTTCGTCGTTGTCGCGGCCTCGCGTGGCGCGCACTGGCCGCAGACGACCGCAGGATGGCTCGCGATCGTCGCCATCGCGCTGGTGTCGACCGTCGCCGCGATCACCCTCTTCTTCACCGGCCTCGCGCGCGTCGGCGCCGTGCACGCCTCCACGCTGTCGACGGTGGAGCCGCTGTTCACCGTGCTCCTCGCCGCGCTGGTGCTGCACGAGCGCATCGCGCCGGTCCAGCTCACGGGCGGCGCGCTGATCCTCGCCGCGGTCTGGCTGCTCGCCCGCCCGCAGCGCGCCTGACCCGGCGCTCGGGCTCGCTCGGGGCGAGACGAGCGCCCGGATCCTGCCGGTAGAACCGCGCAAATTCCCGGTAGACCTCCGGGTAGCTGCGCTGCAGCAGCGACGGCTCGGTGAAGAACACCTCGGACAGCACGGCGAAGAACTCGCCCGGGCTCTCGGCGGCGTAGGGATCGATCGCCGTGCGCTCGCCGCGATCCACCCGGCGGGTGAAATCGGCATAGGCCGCGCGCATCGTGTTGCGCCAGGTCTCGCGCGCCGCGGGATCGGGAAGCGGCGGGCAGCCGTTGGCGTCGCCGTCGTTCATGTCGATCTTGTGCGCGAACTCGTGGATGACGAGGTTCATCTGCGCCTCGCTCCAGTCGGCCGACGCCGCGACATCGGGCCACGACAGCACGACCGGGCCGCCGGGCATCGTCTCCCCGGCGAGGGGCGCGTCGTTGCGGTGGACGACCCCGGCATCGTCCTCCCATTCCCAGCCCGGGACGAACTCGTCGGGATAGACGATCACGTTCTCGAAGCCGTCGTACCAGGCGAGATCGAGGTTCAGGATCGGCACGCAGGCCTGGATCGCGATGATCGTCCGCTGCAGCGGCGTCACCTGCTGGCCCTGCGCGCCGACGATGCCCTTGGCGTCGAGGAACAGCACGCAAAGGTCGCGCAGCCGCACCATCTCCTCCGGGGTGTAGCCGGCGAGGAAAGGCAGCGCGCGGCAGGCATCGTTCCACAGCGCATCGGGCAGCGCAGCCCTGCGCAGGACGCGCCGCCGCCGCAACCGCTTCAGTGCCTCGAACACGCTGCGCAGGTGCTCAGCGGCCCGCGGGCCGGTCGAGCGCGGGCACGTCGGCATCGTCGTCGACGTCGATGACGCGACCGGGATCGCCGGTCAGCAGCCGATCGGCCTCGGCCTCAGGCAGGGCCTCGACGTCGCGCAGCTTGCGCGCGATCGTCGTGCTCTTGCGCCCGGCCTCGTCGAGCGTCTTGCCGACCTGGTCGAGCTTGTCCTTGGTCCTGGCGAGGATGTCGCCGAAGCGTCCGAACTCGGTCTTGACCGCCCCCAGCACCCGCCAGACCTCGGTCGAGCGCTTCTCGATGGCCAGCGTGCGAAAGCCGAGCTGGAGGCTGTTCAGCATCGCCGCCAGATTGGCGGGGCCCACCAGGGTCACGCGAAAGTCGCGCTGCAGCGCATCGGCGAGCCCCGGGCGCGCGACGGCCTCGGCGAACAGGCCTTCGGTGGGAACGAACAGGATCGCGAAATCGGTGGTGTGCGGCGGCTCGACGTACTTGTCGCGGATGGTCTTCGCCTGGGTCTTGAAGAACTGGTCGAGCGCCTTGCGGCTCGCCTCGACCGCGGCGGGATCGGCATGCTCGATCGCGTCCTGGAGGCGCTGCCAGTCCTCCAGCGGAAACTTGGCGTCGATCGGCAGCCAGCAGGGCGCACCGTCGTCGCCGCTGCCGGGAAGCTTGACCGCGAACTCGACACGCTCGCTCGATCCGGGTCGCGTCGCGATGTTCTGCGCGTACTGCGAGGGGGTCAGCAGGTCGCCGAGCAGCGTCCCCAGCTGGACCTCGCCCCAGGTGCCGCGCGATTTCACGTTCGTCAGCACGCGCTTCAGGTCCCCGACGCCGGCGGCCAGCGTCTGCATCTCGCCCAGGCCCCGGTGCACGAGCTCGAGGCGCTCGGAGACGTGCTTGAACGACGCCCCGAGGCGCTGCTCGAGGGTCGTCTGCAGCTTCTCGTCGACCGTCGCGCGCATCTGCTCCAGCTTGCCTGCGTTCTCCTGGCGCAGGAGGTCGAGGCGCTCCTCGAGCGTGCTGCGCAGGGCCTCGAGCCGCGTCTCCGAGGACTGGGTCAGCTGGGCGATGCGCTCGCCGAACGCCTTCAGCTGCTCGAGTTGCTGGCTGCCCATCGCGGAAAGCTGCTGCGACGCGCCCTGCTGCTGCTGCGCGAGGCCCTGCTGCTGCCGGGCCAGCATGGCGGCGAGCTCCTCGCGCAGGCGGGCTCCGGCCGCCGCGCTCTCGTCTCGCGCTGTCGCGAGGTCGCTGCGAACGTCGCGCTCGTGGTCGGCGACGCTGCGCACGAACGCCTCGAAGTGGCCGCGCAGCGCCGCCGCATCGCGACCCGATGCATCGCGCTCGCGCGCGAGCGCATTGACGCGCGACAGCGTCAGCAGGCCGACCACGATGCCGACCAGCAGGACGGCGAAGGCGGCGACGGCGAGGACGAGCGGCAGTCCGGTCATGGGCGACGAGTTTAGCAGCGTGTCACGCGCAGCCGCGGTGCCGCGGCAGCTTGCTCCTCCGCGGGCGCGACCCGGGCGCTGCCGGCGCCGGCCGGAGGATTACGCGCCGGGCGCGCGCGCCTCGAGCGCGAGCATCGCGAAGCTCGCGAGCCAGTGGCCGCCGGCATAGTCGTCGCTCGCGAGCCCCTCCCCTCCGGCCGAAAGATGCGCGGCCGCGGACGCGCGCAGCGCCGGCACGCGCGGATCCCCCGGGGGAAGCGCCGCCGCGATGTCGGCAAGGCACCACGCGCGCGACAGGTTGAGGCCATCGAGGTGGACGATCTGCGGGTCGCTGCGATCGGCGACCAGGACCGGGCTCAGCAATGTCCGCGGCTCGCCCGCGCGAAGCTGGGGCAGGAATGCCTCGAGCCAGGATGCGAACGCGGAGCCGTCGAGCACGCGGCGCATCAGCGCCGCCTCCATCAGGCAGGGCGACAGGAAATCGGCGCCGGAAGGCTCCCAGCGCGCGGGCGCATCGCGGTCGTCGGCAAACCACGCCAGCGCACTCGCCCTGCACTGCCGCGCGAGGCCCGCGTGGCCTGCAGCCTGCGCGTAGTCGAGCGCGAAGGCGAGGCCGAAGGCGCTGTTCGCGTGCATGCCATGGCGAATCGCGTAGCCTGCGCGCGGAAGGTAGGCGAGGTAGCGCTGCACGAAGGCGTCGGCGAGCGGCTGCAGCGCCCGTGCGTAGCCGCGCCCCGCCGGGTCGTCGTGCAGCGACAGCTCGAGCGCGAGCTTCAGCAGCCAGGCCCAGCCGTAGGTCCGCTCGAACGATGCGCCGTGCGGCCGCGCGAGGTAGGCGACTTCAGCAGCGATCGCGGCCGGGGCCAGGCGCCGCTCGAAACTCGCGTCGATGTCGCGCCGGCAGTCGAGCCCCGGGAAGCCGCGGCGGATCCGCGCGAGCAGCCAGTGCATGTGCACGCAGGAGTGCCAGTCGTAGCTGCCGTGGAACGACGGGTGCAGCGCCGACGGCGTCGCCGCGTCGGCCGCCGATGCGAGGACGTGGTCGAGCTTGGCCGGGTACTCGGTCGCGATGTTGGCGAGCGCGATCGCGGCGTAGCGGCGGGCGTGATCGGCGGCGAGCATCGGACTCGTGGGCTCCTCGCGATTCGGCGGCGGGTCCGCCTCGCGCCTCGTGCCATCTCAGGCCGCTGCGGCTTCCCGGCTCGCGCGCTTGCGCTCGTGCTCCTTCAGGTGGCGCTTGCGGATGCGGATCGACTTGGGCGTCACCTCGACCAGCTCGTCGTCGGCGATGAACTCGACCGCGTACTCGAGCGTCAGCGCGATCGGCGGCGTCAGCATGATGGCGTCGTCCTTGCCGGAGGCGCGGACGTTGGTGAGCTGCTTGCCCTTGATCGGATTGACGACCAGGTCGTTGTCGCGGCTGTGGATGCCGATGACCATGCCCTCGTAGAGCTTGTCGCCGGGCGACACGAACATCCGCCCGCGCTCCTGCAGCTTCCACAGCGCGTAGGCGACCGCCTCGCCGTCCTCCTGCGAGATCAGCACCCCGTTGCGCCGCTCGGGGATCTCGCCGGTGACCGGCGCATAGCTCTCGAACACGTGGCTCATCAGCCCCGTCCCGCGCGTCAGGTTCATGAACTCGCCCTGAAACCCGATCAGCCCGCGCGCCGGGATCCGGTAGTCGAGACGGCTGCGCCCCTGCCCGTCGGAGGCCATGTCGGTGAGCTCGCCGCGCCGCACGCCCAGCGCTTCCATCACCGCGCCCTGGTGCTGCTCCTCGACGTCGACCGACAGCGCTTCCCAGGGTTCGCAGACCTCGCCGCCGATCTCCTTGGTGACCACGCGCGGGCGCGACACCGCGAGCTCGTAGCCCTCGCGTCGCATGTTCTCGATCAGGATGGTGAGGTGCAGCTCGCCGCGTCCCGACACCAGGAAGGCGTCGGTGTCGCCGGTGTCCTCGACGCGCAGCGCCATGTTGGTGAGGAGCTCGCGTGCCAGGCGATCGCGCAGGTTGCGCGAGGTGACGTACTTGCCCTCGCGACCGGCCAGCGGCGAGGTGTTGACCTGGAAGTACATCGACAGCGTCGGCTCGTCGACGGCGATCGGCGGCAGCGCCTCGGGCTGCTCGACCGCGGCGAGGGTGGTGCCGATCTTCAGATCCTCGACGCCGGTGACCAGCACGATGTCCCCGGCGGCGGCGCGTTCGACCGGCACCCGGTTCAATCCTTCGAACATGAAGATCTGGCCGACGCGCGCCTTGCGCGGCATCGCGCCTTCGGCGAGCGGAGCGTCGAGGACGGCGACTTCCTGGCCGGGGACGAGGCCGCCGCGGCGGATGCGCCCGATGCCCAGGCGGCCGACGTAGCTCGAATAGTCGAGCGCGCTGACCTGGAACTGCAGCGGCGCTTCGACATCCCCCGCAGGGGCGGGAACGTGGGCGAGGATCGTCTCGAACAGCGGACGCATGTCGAGCCCCTCGCCCGCGGCGGCCTTGGCGACATTGACGTCGAGCGTCGCCCAGCCATTGAGCGCCGACGCATAGACGACCGGGAAATCGAGCTGATCGTCGCTGGCGCCCAGGCGGTCGAAGAGGTCGAAGGTCTGGTTGACCACCCATTCGGGGCGGGCGCCGGGGCGATCGACCTTGTTGACGACGACGATCGGGCGCAGGCCCAGCGCCAACGCCTTCAGGGTGACGAACCGGGTCTGCGGCATCGGGCCCTCGACCGCGTCGACCAGCAGCAGCACGCCGTCGACCATCCCCAGGACGCGCTCGACCTCGCCGCCGAAATCGGCATGGCCGGGCGTGTCGACGATGTTGATGTGGGTGAGCGCGTCGCCGCTCGCGTAGCGGATCGCGCAGTTCTTGGCGAAGATCGTGATCCCGCGCTCGCGCTCGATGTCGTTGCTGTCCATCATCCGCTCGGCGACGTGCTGGTGCCGGGCGAAGGTGCCCGCCTGCACCAGCAGCTTGTCGACGAGGGTCGTCTTGCCGTGGTCGACGTGGGCGATGATCGCGATGTTGCGCAGGTCCTGGCGTTGCTTGGTCATGGTGGGGTGCCGCTGGTCGGGTGCCGCGGGGTTCGACCCCGCCGGGGCGCCGCCCGAGGGCGGAGCCGCGAAAAACCGTCCATTATAGTCGGTTATTGGCGAATTCGGCCACAATATTTTGAATAATCCGTAACTTAAGCTATACTTGCCATTCGGGCGGCCGTTCCGGTCACCGCCCACTGCGCGCGACGCGTCGCCGATCCCGCCCCGGCAGGATCCGGCAAATGCGCCGACAAGCGATCCCAAGCAACGTTATTTCGCTGCCTGGACCGGAAACCGCTCCAAAGCGGTAGGCCGCGTACCAGGAGCATTCATGACTGCAACGAGCTTTGCCGAGCTCGGCTTGCGCCCGGAGATCCTGCGGGCCATCGCCGAAGCCGGCTACACGACCCCCACGCCCATCCAGGC
>JBLMVY010000058.1:0-3503 GCA_050256935.1 Candidatus Levyibacteriota bacterium
CGACCGACCATGCGATCCGCGACCGGATGCGCGCAGATTCGTCGACCTGGCTCCCCGAAGGCTACGGTACCGATCAGGTGATCATGTGCGCCCCGGTCGGGAGCTGACCGGGCGCACGGACGGGATCCCCGGGGCCGGCCCGGGGGCGAGGCTTTAGCGCAGGCCGGCGGCGTAGTCGGCCAGCGCCTTCATCTGCGCATCGGTCAGCTTGGTCGCGATGGTGTGCATGATCGCCCCGTTGACGTCCTTGCCCGCGGCGTCGGCGCCGCGCGCGCCCGACTGGAACGCCTTCAGCTGCGCATAGGTGTAGTCGGCGTACTGGCCGGAGATCCGCGGATAGTTCTTCGGGATGCCCGCACCGTCGGGCGAATGGCAGGCGGCGCAGGCCGGGACTCCGGTGTCCGCATCGCCGCCGCGCCACAGCTTCTGGCCGGCCTTGACGAGCGCGATGTCCTTGGACGACTGGCCCTTGAGCTTCTGCTGCGAGAAATAGATGCCCAGCGCGGTCATGTCGGCGTCGGACAGGGTCGCCGCCATCGCCTGCATCGTCGCGTTGACGCGGATGCCCGCCTTGAAGTGCGCGAGTTGGAGGGTGATATAGTCGGCTCCCTGCGCAGCGAGGTTGGGATTCACCGGTGCGACGCTGTTGCCGTCGGCGCCGTGGCAGGCCGCGCACACCTGCGTCGCGGTCTGCTGCGCTTTCTTGAGGTCGGGCGCAGCCGCGGCATGCGGGGCCTCCTGGGCGGATGCTGCGACGGCATAGAACGCTGCCGCCGCAATGACGGCGCAGAGCCGGGTGCGGGTCATGTCGGAAGGCTCCTTAGGTTCCTTGGATCGATGCATTGCTTGGATCGCCGCGACGCCGGATGGAACGTCCGCCGGCGCTGCGGCTACAGATGATCAAACGGCCTATTGTATCGGAGTCGGCTGCCGCGGCCAAAGCCACCCCTGCGGCCGACGCCGGACGCCCGCCGCTCCCGCTGGTCGGGGCGACGTTCGAGACCGGCGCGACGGCACTGTCGCAACTGCCGACCGACGGGGCGCCCGAGGTCGCGTTCGCGGGGCGGTCGAACTCCGGCAAGTCGAGCGCCATCAATGCCCTGGCGAGGCAGACACGCCTCGCCTTCGCCAGCCGGACGCCGGGCCGCACCCAGATGATCAACTTCTTTCGCCTGCGGGGCGGCGCGCGCATCGCCGACCTGCCCGGCTACGGCTATGCCGCGGTGCCCCGGGCGCTGAAGAAGGATTGGCAGGATTTCCTCTGGACCTACGTCACCACGCGTACGTCGCTGGTCGGGCTGGTGCTCGTCGTCGACGCCCGGCACGGCCTGCGCACGATGGACGAACAGCTGCTCGGGGGATTCCTGCCCTCCGGGCGCCCGGTGCTCATCCTCGCGACCAAGGTGGACAAGCTGAACCAGGCCGAGCGCAGGGCCGCGGTGGCGTCGATCGAAAGCCGGCTGCGCGAGGTGTTTCCGGGGCAGGCGTCGGCAGTCGGCGTCATACCGTTCTCGGTGCCCTCGCGACTGGGCATCGAAACCGCCGACGCGGCAATCGCGCCATGGATCGCCTGACCTCGCGACCACGGCGGCGGGAACAAGAAAGAGGCCCCGCGATCAAGGGGAGTGATGCGGGGCCTCGAAACACCCGCGCCGGCGTCGAGCCGCCGCGGGCACCCGCTCAGGGAGGAAAGCGGGAGACGTTGACCGTCTGCGAAATGAGACCACGACCGTTTTCACGAGTTCCATTGCCGACCACCGAAGATTCGAGCCACCGATGGCCCTGCACCTGACCGGACGATTTCCAGGACGACGAATGCGGCGCATGCGCCGGGACGATTTCTCGCGGCGGATGATGCGCGAGACCCGGCTGTCCGCGGACGATTTCATCTACCCGGTGTTCGTCTGCGAAGGCACGCGGCGCTCCGAGCCCGTGGCGTCGCTCCCGGGCGTGTCGCGGAAGTCGATCGACCTGCTGCTGGAGGACGCCGCGCGCTGCGTCGAGCTCGGCGTCCCGGCGATGGCGCTGTTCCCGGTGATCGCGGCCGAGCACAAGTCCGAGGACGCCGCTGCCGCCTACGATGACAACGGGCTGGTGCCACGCACGGTTCGCGCGCTCAAGGAGCGCTTCCCGTCGCTGGGCGTGGTGACCGACGTCGCCCTCGATCCCTACACCAGCCACGGCCAGGACGGGCTCGTCGATGCGTCGGGCTACGTGGTGAACGATGCGACCGTCGACGTCCTCGTCAGGCAGGCGCTTTGCCATGCCGCTGCCGGCGTCGACATCGTCGCGCCGTCCGACATGATGGACGGCAGGGTCGGCGCGCTGCGCCGCGCGCTCGATGCCGCGGGAAGCATCCACACGCGCATCCTCGCCTACTCGGCGAAATACGCGTCGTCGTTCTACGGGCCGTTTCGCGACGCCGTCGGCTCCGCTGCCAATCTTCGCGGCGGCGACAAGTACACCTATCAGATGGACCCGGCGAACGGCGACGAGGCGCTGCGGGAGACCTGGCTCGACATCGACGAAGGCGCCGACATGGTGATGGTCAAGCCCGGGTTGCCCTACCTCGACATCGTGTGGCGGGTGAAGGAGGCGTTCGGCATGCCCACCGCCGTCTACCAGGTGTCCGGCGAGTACGCGATGCTCAAGGCGGCGGGCCAGGCCGGATGGCTCGACGAGCGTGCCTGCGCGCTGGAAACGCTGGTGGGCATGAAGCGCGCAGGCGCCGACGCGATCCTCACCTACTTCGCGCTCGATGCGGCGCGATGGCTGCGCAAGGGTTGAGGACTTTGCCGTTTCTGGCAGGGCGGTGACCGCAGGTCTCGGGCTCTTTGGCAAGCGGGGCGAGTGGCTGCGCACGGGCTTCGGTGACACAACCCGCGTCGTCGCGCGGGTCCCGGCGCGGCTTCAGTCGCAAACCCATGGCTCCTTCGCCGCGCCACCCGCTTCGCGACGACTGTGTCACAGGCGCCCGCGCGCAGCCACCCGCCCCACTTGCCTGCGGGTGGTGCCGATTCGTGGCGCCTCGAATCCCGCGTTGACATGCGGCGGTCAGGATGCCGCGACGTGTCGGCACTGCCGAGTTGGGGCAGCTGTGAGGGCATGGGCTGCGCCCGTGGCAGTGCCTGCCGTCGCGGGTGGTGCGGCGAGCGATCCCGACAGGAACATCGACAGCACGCTGTCCTCGAGCGACGCCGCACCGGGACCCGCCGGCAGGCGTTTACGGACCTCGGGCGCAACCTATGCCCTCCCACAGCTGCCAAACGGAAAGACTGCTGCGGGAAAGACTGCTGCGCGAAAGACTGCTGCGTCGGCCGTGTCAGCGGGGAGGTGAGCCGCCGTTGCGGGTCGCGTTTCGCGATCAGGTCTTCAGCAGCTTGGCCAGCGCAGCCGCGTCGAGGCGAATCTCCTCGCGGCCCTGCCGGTCGCGCCGCGGACGCTGCCTCGCCATCGCCGGCGTGCGCACGATGAGGCGGATGCCGCCTGCGGGGGTGTCGACG
>JBLMVY010000059.1:0-8776 GCA_050256935.1 Candidatus Levyibacteriota bacterium
CGTACATGCCGCGCGCGACCTTCATGGCGCTGCTCGATCACAGCGTCGCGTTCAACCGCTTCCTGATCACCCAGCTCAACGAGCGCCTGGGCCAGTTCATCGGCATGGTCGAGCACGACCGGCTGCTGGGGCCCGATGCGCGGCTGGCGCGCTCGCTCGCGGGACTGTTCAACCCGGCGCTCTATCCGCAGGTCGGCGCGTCGCTGCCCGTCTCGCAGGAAGAGCTCGGACAGCTCGTCGGCCTGTCGCGCCAGCGGGTCAACCAGGCGCTCAAGGTGCTCGAGCATGCGGGCCTGCTGCGCATCGACTACGGTGGGGTCACCGTGCTCGACCTCCCCGGCCTGCGCGCCTACGAAGGCTGAGGTCGCAGGAGAAGCGGCGCGCCGCCCGGTGACTGGCGCGCGGCGTGGGCCCGGTCACCCGTGCCTGCGCATCGGGGGTCGGGGGCCACTCAGCCGTCGTAGCGGTAGAACCCGCGCCGCGCCTTGCGGCCCAGATAGCCTGCCGCGACCATCTCCTTCAGGAGCGGCGCGGGGCGGTATTTCGGGTCGTTGAAGTCGGCGTAGAACACGTTCATCACGGCGAGCATGACGTCCAGCCCGATCATGTCGGCCAGCGCCAGCGGGCCGATCGGGTGGTTGCAGCCCAGGCGCATGCCGTTGTCGATGTCCTCCGCGGAGGCGAGTCCTTCCTGCAGCGCGAAGATCGCCTCGTTGATCATCGGGCACAGGATGCGGTTGACGACGAAGCCGGGGCTGTTCTTCACGACGACCGGCGTCTTGCCCAGGCGCTCGGCGAAGGCGCGCGCAGACGCCACCGTCGCCTCCGAGGTCTGCAGGCCGCGGATCAGCTCGACCAGCGCCATCATCGGCACCGGGTTGAAGAAATGCATGCCGAGGAAGCGCTCGGGACCGCGGACCACCGCCGCCAGCGCCGTGATCGAGATCGACGAGGTGTTCGACGCGAGCAGCGCGCCGGCCGCGGCGATGCCGTCGATCTGCCGCAGGATCCGCAGCTTGAGCTCCAGGTTCTCGGTCGCGGCCTCGATGATCAGCGCCGCGTCCTCGAGCTGCGCGTAGTCGGTCGATCCGTGCACGCGCGCCATCGCCGCCGTCGCGGCCTCGGCGGTGATCTTGTCCTTCTTCTGCAGGCGGCCGAGGCTCGCCTCGATGCTCGCCCGCCCGCGATCCACGGCGTCCTGCGCCACGTCGATCATCACCACGTCGATGCCCGCCACCGCGCAGGCCTGCGCAATGCCATTGCCCATCGTGCCGGCGCCGATGACGCCGACGCGCTCAATTGTCGTCACGGAATCTCACTCCCTCTGCCAACGCCATGTCCGGATTATGCCGCGCCGCCGGCACGCGCTCGCGCACACGCTCGGGATTGCGGCTCTGGAAGTACGCCGCAGGCGTGGCGCCCAGCGTCTCGCGGAACACCTTGATGAACGCGCTGACGCTGTCGTAGCCCAGTGACAACGCAACGTGCTTGACGGCGCGACCGGTGGCGAGCCACTCGAGCCCCTGGGTGAGCCGCGCCCAGCGCCGCCATTGCGCGTAGGTCATGCCGGTCTCCTGCATGAACTTGCGCGAGAGCGTCCGCGGACTCATGTCGGCCCACTGCGCCCACTGCTCGAGACGGCGCGGGTTGGCCACGTCGGCCAGCATCTCGCGGGCGATGGCGAGCAGGCGGGGATCGGTGGGCCAGGGGAGCTGCAGGGGCTTGGTGGGCGACTGGCGGATCTCGTCGAGCAGCACCAGCAGCAGGCGCATCTGCACCGGATCGAGCGCTGCGTCGGGGCGCCAGGCGACCGCGCGCTGCATCACCAGCACCGCCAGCGGGCTGGCCTCGAAGCTGGTCGGCTCGGTCGGCAGGTCGCCGGTGAACTCGGGGGCGAGAAAGGCACCGAAGCCTGCCGTCGGACCGTAGGATTGCACCGAGTAGGGCACGCCCGGGGGCATCCACCCGATGCCGCGAGGCGGGGCCAGGAAGCGCCCGCGCGCCGTTTCGACGGCCACGAGGCCCTCGGTGAGCAGGAACAGCGTTCCGCGCGCGCGCACATGGGTCGTCGCATCGAAAGCCACGTCGTTGCGGACGCTGACGGCGATCAGCTCGGCGCCGCCGGCGCCGTCGATCGCCTGGCGAAGGTCACAGGTCAGGTTCATGCGATCCACGGGCTCCGATCCGTCCAGCCAGGGTTGGCTGGTTCTCGATATATGTTGGCATAGTAAAGCAACCGCGCCATCGACATTGCGATTAAGCTTGCGAATTGCGTTTCAGGACATGATGGTCATGCGTCGATCGAGCGCTCTCCGGCGCTGGGTAGGGACGGTCGTTGGCGGTGCGATCCTGGCCGGCTGCACGACCGTCGGGCCCGACTACAAGGCGCCGGCCGCGCCCAGCGTCGAGGGCTATACGCGCGGCAAGCTGCCGGCAGCCACCGCCGCAGCGCCCGCCGCGCTGGGCGAGGCGCAGCACCTCGCGAGCGGCCAGCCCGTGCCGCCCGACTGGTGGCGCCAGTTCGAGTCCCCCAAGCTCGACGACCTCGTCGCGCAGGCGCTCGCCCACAGCCCGACGCTGGCGGCGGCCGAGGCGACGCTGCGCCAGGCGCAGCAGACCTACGCGGCGCAGGCCGGCTCGACCCTCTATCCGACGGTCGATGCGAGGCTCGGCGCCAGCCGCAATGAAGCGGGCGCGCGGAGCACCAGCCAACGCAACGGAACGCACAGCCTCTACAGCCTCTACAACGTCGGCATCGCGGTCAATTACAACCTCGATCTGTTCGGCGGCAACCGGCGCTTCCTCGAGTCGCTCGCGGCTGCGGCCGATTACCAGGGCTTCCAGCTCGCGGCCGCGCGGCTCGCGCTGGCGGGCAACGTGGTCACCGCGGCGTTCAGCCAGGCCCAATTCGCGGCGCAGGTCGAGGCCACGGAGGCCATCGTCAAGGCGCAGCAGGACCAGCTCGACATCGCGCGCAAGCGCTTCGAGCTGGGGGCGAGCGCCCGAAGCGAAGTGCTGACGCTGGAGACCCAGCTCGAGCAGAACCGCGCGAGCCTGCCGCTGTTCGTCAACCGCATGCAGCAGGCCGACCACCTGCTGGCCGTATTGATCGGCCAGGCACCGGGCGCGGTCGACATCCCGCGCTTCGCGCTTTCGGATTTCAAGCTGCCGCAGTCGGTGCCGGTCGTCGTGCCCTCGGAGCTGGTGCGCGGCCGTCCCGACATTCAGGCCTCGGCGGCGCTGCTCCATGCGGCCACGGCGCGGTACGGCGTCGCGGTGGCCAACCTCTACCCGCAGATCAATCTGTCCGGCGCGCTCGCCACGCAGGCGCTGACCGCAGGGTCGCTGTTCGGGCCGGGAACGCTGGTGTGGGCGCTGGCAGGTCAGCTCGCGCAGCCGCTGTTCGACGCAGGGCTCAAGTCGGCGGCCAGCGCCGCGGAGGCGAACCTGCAGGCGGCCGGCGCCAACTACGAGGAGACGGTCCTGCTCGCGCTGCGCAGCGTCGCCGACGCCTTGCGCGCGCTGGAAAGCGACGCCCAGGCGCTCCAGGCGCAGGCGGCCGCCGACGCGGCGGCGCAGGAATCGCTCGCCCTGGTCCAGCAGCAATACGATCTCGGCGCCGCGAGCTACCTGCAGCTCCTGATTTCGCAGCAGCAGGCGCGCCAGGCGCGCGTGCTGCTGATTCTCGCCCAGGCGCAGCGCCTGGCCGACACGGCCGCGCTGTACCAGGCGATGGGCGGCGGCACGCTCGCCGGCGCCGGTGCGGACAGAACAGCAAAGACGGAGTGATCGATGGCCAAAGGGACCGTCAAGCGGATGATCATCATGCTCGTCATCGCCGCGGTGATCGTGGGGGGCGTGGTGGGCTTCCAGCAGTTCAAGAACACGATGATCGCCAAGGCGATCAAGGGCGGGGCCAATCCGCCGCAGGCGGTGTCGACGACCGTGGCCCGCGACTCGGACTGGCAGCCGACGGTGGAGGCGCTCGGCAACCTGCGCGCCAGCCAGGAAGCCGCGCTGAGCGCCGAGGTCGGCGGCCTGGTCACCGCGATCCATTTCGACTCCGGCGAGAAGGCGCGCGCCGGCCAGGCGCTGGTGGAGCTCAATCCTTCGCCGCTCAAGGCGCAGCTGGCGCAGCTCGAGGCGCAGGCCGCGCTGGCCGAGGTCAACCTCAAGCGCGACGAGGCCCAGCTCAAGATTCGCGCGATCAGCCAGGCCGCCGTCGACAACGACGTCGCCACGCTGAAGAGCGCCCAGGCGCAGGTCGCCGCGCAAAAGGCGCTGATCGCGCAAAAGACCATCGCCGCGCCCTTCTCCGGCCAGCTCGGGATCCGGCAGGTCAATCTCGGCCAGTACCTGGCGCCCGGCAGCCCCATCGTCACCCTGCAGAAGCTCGATCCGATGGACGTGGATTTCACCGTGCCGCAGAACCAGATCGACCTGATCCGCATCGGCATGAAGGCCAGCCTGCAGACCAGCGCGGCGCCGGGCAAGACCTTCGAGGCGACGGTGACGGCGATCGAGCCGCAGGTCGACACCAACACCCGCAACCTCAAGGTGCGCGCCCGCGTGCCCAACCCGAAGGGGGAGCTCCTGCCCGGGGTCTTCGCGACCCTGCGCATCACCCAGGGCGAGCCGCGGCAGTACGTGACGCTGCCCAACGCCGCGGTCGCCTACAACCCCTATGGCGCAACGGTGTTCGTGGTCAAGGACGAGGGCAAGGGTCCCGACGGCAAGCCGAAGCTCGTGGCCGAGCAGCGCTTCGTCACGCCCGGCGCCACGCGCGGCGACCAGGTCGCGATCGTCCAGGGCCTCAAGGCGGGCGAAACCGTGGTGACGGCCGGCCAGCTCAAGCTGCGCAACGGCTCGCCGGTCGTGGTCAACAACAGCGTACAGCCTTCGGACAATCCGAATCCGCAGGTACCCAATTCCTGAGGACCGTCGCCGGTCCGCCGATGCGCCACCGCACATGAACAAGAAATTCACCGACATCTTCATCGAGCGCCCGGTGCTGGCCACCGTGGTCAGCCTGGTGATCCTGGTGCTGGGCCTGCGCTCGGTCGGACTGCTGCCGGTGCTGCAGTATCCGTACACGCAGAACGCCGTGGTCACGGTCTCGACGGCCTACCCAGGCGCCGACGCGAACCTGGTGGCGAGCTTCATCACCACGCCGCTGGAGAACGCGATCGCCCAGGCCAACGGCATCGACTACATGACGTCGTCGAACGTGCAGGGGGTGAGCACGATCACCGCCAACCTGCGCCTCAACTACGACCCGGACAAGGCGCTGACGGAGATCAACACCAAGGTCAACTCGGTGCTGAACCAGCTTCCGCCCCAGGCGCAGAAGCCGGTGCTGTCGGTGTCGATCGGCCAGACGATCGACGCGATGTACATCGGCTTCTACAGCGAGGTGCTGAAGCCCAACCAGATCACCGACTACCTGGTCCGCGCCGTGCAGCCCAAGCTGCAGACGATCGACGGCGTGCAGACCGCCGAGATCCTCGGCGCCAAGAATTTCGCGCTGCGCGCCTGGCTCGATCCGCAGAAGCTCTCGGCCTACGGGCTGACCGCGGCGGACGTCTACAGCGCGCTGGCCGCCAACAACTTCCTCGCGTCGGTCGGCAGCGCCAAGGGCCAGATGGTCCAGGTCAACCTCTCGGCCGACACCAACCTCAGCTCGCTCGACGGCTTCAAGAAGATGGCCGTCAAGACGGTCAAGGGCCAGGTCGTGCGGCTCGAGGACGTGGCCGAGGTGCTGCTGGGGTCCGAGGACTACGAAACGACGGTCGCCTTCGACGGCAAGACCGCCGTGTACATCGGCATCCAGGTGGCCCCGGGCGCGAACCTGCTCGACGTGATCGCCCGCGTGCGCAGCGCATTCCCCGACGTCCAGGCGCAGCTCCCCGCGGGCCTCAACGGCGCGATCGTCTACGACTCGACCAGGTTCGTGAACTCGTCGATCGACGAGGTGGTGAAGACGCTGGTCGAGGCCGTGCTGATCGTCACGGCGGTGGTCTTCGTGTTCCTGGGATCGCTGCGCTCGGTGATCATCCCCCTGGTCGCGATCCCGCTGTCGATCGTCGGCACGTTCACGGTCATGCTGGCGCTGGGCTACTCGATCAACCTGCTGACCCTGCTCGCCATCGTGCTGGCGATCGGGCTGGTCGTCGACGACGCGATCATCGTCGTCGAGAACGTGAGCCGACACCTCGAGGAGGGGATGCCCCGCTTCGACGCGGCGATACGCGCGGCGCGCGAGCTCGCGAACCCGATCATCGCGATGGCGGTCGTGCTGGTCGCCGTCTACGTCCCGATCGGCTTCATGGGCGGACTCACCGGCGCGCTGTTCACCGAGTTCGCGTTCACGCTGGTGGGCACGGTCACCATCTCGGCGATCATCGCGCTGACGCTGTCGCCGATGATGTGCTCGCGGCTGCTCAAGGCGCCCGACCCGCAGAGCCGCAGCTGGCAGGACCGCCTGGTGCTGTTCCTCGATCGCAGCTTCGAGCGCCTGCACCAGCGCTACGAGCGCACGCTGCACGGCTCGCTCGACTTCCTGCCGGTGACGGCGGTGATGGCGGTCATCATCCTCGGCTCGATCTACTACCTCTACTCGACCGCCAAGGCCGAACTCGCCCCGCAGGAGGACCAGGGGGTGCTGATCTCGGTGTCGTTCAACAACCCGACGGCAACGCTGCAGCAGCGCCAGCTCTACGCCGACCAGGTCTACGACATCTTCAGGAAATTTCCCGAGACCGACCACGTGTTCCAGCTCAACACCCCGACCCAGGTCGTCGCCGGCATGGTGCTCAAGCCCTGGAACGAGCGCAGCAGGACCGCGACCCAGCTGCAGACGCCGGTGCAGATGCAGCTCGCCCAGATCGCGGGCACGCAGAACGCGCTGTTCCAGCCGCCGTCGCTGCCGGGTGCCCGCGGCCTGCCGGTCCAGTTCGTGATCACGACGACCGAGCCTTTCTCGCGGCTCTACGAGGTGTCGCAGCAGTTCCTGCAGGATGCGCTGAAGAGCGGCCAGTACATCTTCCTGCAGTCGGACCTGCGCATCGACCTGCCGCAGACCACGATCGAGATCGACCGCGACATGGCCTCGCAGCTCGGCCTGTCGATGCAGGACGTCGGCAACGCGCTGTCGGCGATGCTGGGCGGCGGCTACGTCAATTTCTTCGAGCTCGCCGGACGCTCGTACAAGGTGATCCCGCAGGTCGAGCAGCGCTTCCGGCTGAACCCCGACCAGCTCCAGCACTACTACCTGCGCACCGCGAGCGGCGGCATGGTGCCGCTGTCGACGGTCGTGCGACTCAAGCACTCGGTGCAGCCGGAGACGATCAATCACTTCCAGCAGCTCAACTCCGCGACGATCCAGGGCGTGCCGCTGCCGTTCGTCGCCCAGGGAACGGCGCTGCAGGACCTGAAGGATCTCGCCCAGCGCACGCTGCCGGCCGGCTACACCTTCGACTACTCCGGACCCTCGCGCCAGTTCGTGCAGGAATCGGGGGGCCTGGTGCTGACGTTCTTCTTCGCACTGATCATCATCTTCCTGGCGCTCGCGGCGCAGTTCGAGAGCTTCCGCGACCCCGCCATCATCATGGTGTCGGTGCCGATGGCGATCTCGGGCGCGCTGCTGTTCATCAATCTCGGCATCGGCGGCGCGACGCTCAACATCTACACGGAGGTCGGGCTGGTCACCCTGATCGGCCTCATCTCCAAGCACGGCATCCTGATCGTCGAGTTCGCGAACAACCTGCAGCGTGAGGGCCACGGCAAGCGCGAGGCGATCGAGCATGCCGCCGGCCTGCGCCTGCGCCCGATCCTGATGACCACGGCGGCGATGGTCCTGGGCGTCGTGCCGCTGATCACCGCCAGCGGCGCCGGGGCGGTCAGCCGCGTCAACATGGGCCTGGTGATCGCGTCGGGCCTGTCGATCGGCACGCTGTTCACGCTGTTCGTGGTTCCGGCGATGTACATGCTGATCGGCGCGGACCACAGCCACGAAGCGCGCGCCAAGGCCCTGCGCGCCGAGGCGGCGGGCGACGCCGGAACGCAGCCGACCTAGGAGGATGGGGGCCGGGTGGCAGCACCCGGTCCCGCGGCGCCCGGTCGAGCCGCAGCGCATGCCGCTTCCTTGACCACCGCTATTGCAGCGGCGGCTTCTTCAGCAGACTTCCGCGGTCCACCGAGGGCACGCTGACCTGGGTCAGCCTGCCCGCACGCGTCAATGTGAGCGCGATCGGGGTTCCGGCCGGGCCGCGGCTCCAGACATGGCGATAGAAATCCGCCAGGCCCTCGACCGGATCGCCGGCGACATCGCGCACGATGTCTCCTGGCTGCAGGCCCGCGCGCTCCGCCGGCCCCCCGTGCGCCAGGCCCTGGATCGTGACGCCATCGCCGGTCTCGGCGGTGTACACGCCGAGCCAGGCGCGCGGCGGACGACCGGCGTGGCCCGTCTTCAGCATGTCTTCGAGGATCGGATCGAGCAGCTCGCTGGGGACGAACATGTTGCCCTTCACGATCTCGTCGCCGTCGGGCTCCTGGACGAACAGCGATCCGATGCCGACCAGCCTGCCGTCGCCGTCGAGCAGCGCCGCACCGCTCCACTCGGGATGCGCCGGCGTCGTGAACAGGGCTTCGTCGAGCAGGTATTCCCAGTATCCGGCGAACTCCCGGCGGGCGAAGACCTGCGCACGCAAGGCGTGCCCGCGCCCGCCGCGGCCGACGACATAGACATCGCCGTCGAGGCGCGCCTCGTCCAGCCGGC
>JBLMVY010000060.1:0-11095 GCA_050256935.1 Candidatus Levyibacteriota bacterium
GCGTCGTCCTCGACCCCGGTCTCGGACTGCTGCGGCACCCGGTGTCGACGCGCAATGCCCAGGCCCAGGCGTATTTCGACCAGGGGTTGAAGCTCGTCTTCGCGTTCAACCACGAAGCCGCAATCAGGTCGTTCGAGCGGGCTTTCGAGCTCGACCCCAAGCTCGCGATGGCGCAGTGGGGGATCGCGCTGGCGCTCGGCCCCAACATCAACATGCCGATGGAGCTGCCCGCGCACAAGCGCGCCTACGCGGCCCTGCAGAAGGCGATCGCCCTCGAGCCCTACGCCTCGCCTGCCGAGCGCGACTACATCGGCGCGCTGTCGAAGCGCTACAGCGCCGACCCCGACGCCGACCTCGGTCCGCTGCAGGCCGCCTATGCGAAGGCGATGAAGGTGGTGGTGCGCCGCCAGCCGCGCGACGACGATGCCGCGGTGCTGTACGCGGAGAGCCTGATGGACCTCGATCCGTGGAAATACTGGTCGGCGGACGGCACGCCCGCCCCCGGGACCGAGGAGATCATCACCGTCCTCCAACGCGTGCTCAAGCGCAACCCGGACCATATCGGCGCCAACCACTACTACATCCACGCGGTCGAGGCCTCGCCGCATCCAGAATGGGCGCTCGCGTCGGCGCGGCGTCTCGCCGTCCTGGCGCCGTCGGCAGGACACCTCGTGCACATGCCCGCGCACATCTACATCCGGACCGGCAACTACCTGCGGGCCGCCGCCGCGAACGTCGCCGCGGTCGAGGCCGACGAGCGGCGGGTCGCCAAAGGCGAGCAGTCGTTCTACCTCGTCGTCTACTACGGCCACAACCTGCATTTCCTCGCGGTCGCCGACGCCTTCGCCGGCCGCTCGCACGGCGCGATCGCCGCGGCCTCGAAGCTCTACGACATCGAGGCGCCACGGTTGAAGGAAGTGCCCGAGGTCGACGGTTTCCTGATGGCCAAGGAACTGGTCCTGGTCGAGTTCGCGCGCTGGGACGAGATCCTCGCCCTGCCCGAGCCCGCGTTCGAGGCGCCGATGACCGGCGCGATGTGGCATTTCGCGCGCACGCTGGCGCTGGCAGCAAAGGGGCGCGCCGCCGAGTCGAAGGCCGAGGCGGTGAAGTTCGCGCAGGCGGCGGCGACCCTCACCAGGACGATGGGCTACGGCAACAACGACGCGGCCGGCATCGCTGCGGTCGCGGCGCCGTACCTCGACGGCCGGCTGGCGCTGATGCGGGGCGATACCGCGGCGGCGATCGCCTCGCTGCGCAAGGCGGTCGCGGCGGAGGACGCGCTCGCCTACGACGAGCCGCCCGGCTGGTACCTGCCGTCGCGCGAGCCTCTGGGCGCCGCCTTGCTGCGCGCCCGCGACTATTCGGCGGCCGAGCAGGTGTTCCGCGACGAACTCGTCCGGCACCCCGCGAGCGGGCGCGCGCTGTTCGGTCTGCATGCCGCCCTGGTCGGCGAGGGCCGCGCGAAGGAAGCCGCTGCCGTGGAGCGCCGCTTCAGGCACGCGTGGCGCGGCGCCGACACCCAGCTCGACGTCGCGGCGCTGTGAGCCGCACACACGGCCATGCCAACCCACGCGACGCCCGCGATGAGCGCGACGCGAGCATCCGATGACCGCCGATGATCCGGTACCGGCGCACTACGCCCGCGGCGACCTCCTCGCGCGCCTCGAAGCGGCGCTGCGCAGCGACGGCGTCGACCCGCTGCGTCCAGGCATGGACGCGCTCGCGCCCTACGACCATTTCCATGGCCGCGGCGTGGAAGCGACGCGGGAAATGGCCGACCGGATGCCCGCCCGCGCCTCGGACCACGTCCTGGACATCGGCAGCGGCATCGGCGGGCCGGCGCGCTACGTCGCACAGCACTTCGGCTGCCGCGTCACCGGCATCGACCTGACGCCTGAATTCTGCGACGTCGCCCGTCATCTGACGCGCCTCTTGGGGCTCGAAGACCGGGTGGAATTCCAGGCCGGCGACGCCCTGGCGATGCCGTTTGCCGATGCGAGCTTCGACGGCGCCTACTCGATGAACGTGTCGATGAACATCGCCGACAAGGCAGCGCTGTACCGCGAGATCCGCCGTGTGCTCGCGCCGGGCGCGTGGCTGCTGCTGTCCGAGATCGCCAAGGGAGCGGGGGGCGACGTCGAGTATCCGGTGCCCTGGGCGAACAGCCCCCGTGCGAGCTTCCTGTCGACGCCGGAGGAGACGCAGCGAGGCCTGCGCGACGCGGGCTTCGACGTCGTGAGCCTGGAGAGCAGCCGCGAGCAGGCGCTCGCTTTCGGCGCGCGCTCGCGGGCGATGGTCGAGCGCGGCGACAAGCCGCCGCACCGGGCGGTCATGCTGATCCATGGCGAGCTCGCGGCCGACGCGATGCGGAACACCGCGCGCGCCCTGAACGACGGGCGCATCGTCCCGATCGAGATCCTGGCGCGAAGGCGGTCGTAGCGCGGCCATCCTGCCGCGGTCCCTCGCCCTTCCTCGCCGCGCCCCGTCTCGCCTGGATCGCGGCACCGTGCCGTGGTAGGGTGGGCCCTCGGCGAGCGGGAGCGCCCTTCGCTTCGCGAGCTTTGCTGCGAACCGCCCGCGAAAACCCAATGTCGTAGAACGATGTTCATCAACGGAGGAGAACCATGCTTGTGCAAGTCCGATCCGCGCTGGGTGCTGCCGCGGCCGCAGCAGTCGTTGCGACCTGCTTCGCCGTCCAGTCCGCGCAAGCCGCGACCATCGTCGACGAATGGGCGTCGGTCAAGGCGCCACCGCCGCCCGCCCTGCACGCGGTCACCGTCGATCCCAAGACCACCGCACTGCTGATGCTCGACTTCAACAAGCAGACCTGCAACATGCAGCGCCGGCCGCGCTGCATCGCGTCGCTGCCGCAGGTCGAGAAATTGCTGAAGGAGGCGCGCGCCGCCGGCGCCATGGTCGCCTACAGCCTGGGCGGAGGCGGCCACGAGGCCGACATCGCCAAGGAGGTCGCGCCGACCAAGGACGAGCACGTCGTGTCCTCGGGCGTCGACAAGTTCCGCAACACCGACCTCGAGAAGACCCTGAAGGACAAGGGCATCAAGACGGTGGTCGTCGTCGGGACGGCAGCGCACGGCGCGGTGATCTACACCGCGAGCACGGCGGCGGTGCTGGGATTCAAGGTCGTCGTTCCGGTCGACGGCGTCTCGGCGGACATCCCCTACGCCGAGCAGTATGTCGTCTGGCACCTCGTCAATGCGCCGATCATCTCCAACTCGGTGACGCTGACGAGCATCGACCAGCTGAAGTTCTGACGCCCGCCGGGGCTGCACGCGAGGCCGCGAATCGCGTGGGCCCCTTCCGGAAGTGTCCAGGCTCGGCAATCCCCCCGACGTGCGCAACGGGCGCAAGGCCACTCCCACATCCGGAAGCACCGGCTCGGGTGCAGGTGCGGGCCGGGCGTCTGCCTTGCACGACGCGCAGCGAAAGGCAATCCTCAACAACATCCCCGACCAGGCATGGCTGAAGGATGCGCATTGCCGCTATATCGCGGTGAACCGCGCCTACGTCACCGCCTGCGGGATCCCCGAGCGCCGGATCATCGGGCGCCTTCCGTCCGAGGTCTGGCCCTGCGAACTCGCGCAGAAGTACTTGCGGACCGACCGCGAGGTTCTCGAGACCGGACGGCGCAAGCGCTACGAGGAGCAGCGTCGCGACCGGAATGGCGACCTGCGGTGGTACGAGACGATCAAGTCGCCCGTGCGCAACCGCGACGGCGAGCTCGTCGGCACCGCCGGCATCTCCCGGGACATCACCGACCGGAAGATCGCGGAACGTGAGCTGATCGAGTCGCGTGCCCAGCTGCGCGAGCTGTCGGCGTACCTGCAGGACGTGCGCGAGGCCGAGCAGACGCGCATTTCACGCGAACTGCATGACGAGCTCGGCCAGAACCTGACCGCGCTTCGCCTCGGCCTCGACTGGGCGCAGCGCCACCTGCAGCCGGGCCAAGACCGGCTCGGGACGAGGCTGCTGCACCTGCGCGAGCTCGCCGAGGCAACGGTCGAAAGCCTGCAGACGATCGCCGCCGAGCTGCGTCCGGTGATCCTCGACGACCTGGGCCTCGCGCCAGCGATCGAGTGGCTGGTGGAGAGCTTCAGCGAGCGCACGGGCATCGCGATCCGGGCGTCGGTGGACGTCGACGACGCCAACTGCAGCCGTGACGCGCGCACCGCGATCTTCAGGATCCTGCAGGAAGCGCTGACCAACGCCTGCCGCCACGCCGAGGCAGCGTCGATCGGCGTCGAGCTGCGCCGCAGCGGGGTCGCGATCGAGCTCTCGGTGGCCGACGACGGGAAGGGTATCGCCGCGACGACGCGGGGCCGCAGGAAGACGCGCAGTCTCGGCCTGCTCGGAATGCACGAGCGTGCGAGCATGGCCGGAGGGCATCTATCGGTCGCCAGCGAGCCGGGCCGAGGCACCGTCGTGTCGCTGCGCATCCCCTGCGAGCGTGCGCGACGCGACGGAGCCCCCGATGATTGAGATCCTGATCGCCGACGACCACACGATGTTCCGCGACGGCCTCCGGCAGATCCTTTCGGACGAGCCGGACATCGTCGTTGCGGAAGAGGCGGTCGACGGCGAGGACACGCTGCGCAGGATCCGCGCCCGGCACTTCGATGTCCTGGTTCTCGACATGTCGATGCCGGGGCGCAGCGGCATCGAGCTGATCGCGCAGGTGCGTCGCATCCGGCCGCAGCTGCCGATCCTCGTGCTCAGCATGCACGCGCAGCGCCAGTACGCGGTGCAGGCGATCAAGGCAGGCGCCTCGGGCTACATGACCAAGACGAGCCCCTCGGGGCGTCTGGCCGAGGGAATCCGCAAGGTGGCGCACGGCGGCGCCTTCGTCAGCGAGGAGATCGCGGCCAAGCTCGCGCAGCACCTCCAGCGTCCCGAGGCCGCGGCGCCGCACACGCTGCTGACGACCCGTGAACTCCAGGTCTTCCAGATGCTGGTGGCCGGACGCAAGGTCTCGGAGATCGCGAAGTCGCTTTCGCTCAGCGTCAAGACGGTGAGCACGCACAAGACCAATGTCATGGGCAAGCTGGGGGCATCGTCCACCGCAGGCCTCGTCTATTACGCCGTCAAGCACCGGCTGGTGGACGATACGGACCTTCCAGAAGGGGACGACTGACGCTCGTCGCCCCTCTCGTCCGGCGGGACGCCGCGCGCCCGGGAGCACTCGACCTCGGAATCGTCCTAGGCCAAAACCGGCGCCGTCCGATTCCCGCGGCGACCGCGTGCCGGTAGCGTTCGTTGCGATCAACGTCGATCCGGAAAACGTCATGAGACTCACGCGTCCGCCGGCGCAAGGCGAGCGCGGCATGGTGGCCACGCCGCACCACCTCGCCTCGGTCGCGGCGCTCGACGTGCTGCGTGAAGGCGGCAGCGCGGTCGATGCGGCCGTCTGCGCAGCAGCCACGCTGGGCGTCGTGCTCCCGCACATGACGGGGCTCGGCGGCGACGCGTTCTGGATGATCCACACGCCGGGTGCCAGGGCTCCGCTGGCGATCAACGGCAGCGGGCCTTGCGGCGCCTCGATTGGCCTCGCTGATTTCGCAGGCCGCAGCGAGATTCCCGCGCGGGGACCGCGCGCAGCGATCACGGTGCCCGGCGGCGTCGACAGCTGGCGTCTCGCGCACGCGCGCGCCGGCCGCCTGCCGCTCGCGCGCCTGCTCGAGCCGGCCATCGGTTACGCGCGCGACGGCTTTGCCGTGAGTTCCGACCTCGCGCGCTGGACGGCCGACAGCAGCGCTGCGCTCCGCGACGACCCTGGCGCCTCGGCGCTGTTCCTCCCGAACGGGCGCCCGCTGCGCGCCGGCGAGCGGCTGGTGCAGGCGGCGCTCGCGAAGACCCTCGCCGACATCGCGACCGGCGGTCCGCGGCACTACTACGAGGCCACCGCGGCGTCGATCGTCGGCTACCTGCTCGCTCGCGGCGGACTGCTCACGACCGGCGATTTCGCCGGCTATGCTGCAAGCGAGGTCGAGCCGATTTCCGTTGCTTACCGCGACTGCCGGGCCTGGCAGCTCCCGCCTCCGTCGCAGGGCGTCGCCGGCCTGCTGATCCTGTCGTTCCTCGACGGGATCGACCTGCGGCGCGCAGGCGATGGCTCGGCCGAGTATTTCCACGCGCTGATCCAGGCCATCAAGTGGTCGTTTCGAAAGCGCGATGCCTGCCTTTGCGATCCGCGCTTCGGTGACGTTCCCGTCGCCCGCCTGCTCGACCCCGCGCTCGCCGCGGCCGAACGCGGCGAGTGGCTCGCCGACCCGGCCCTGCAGCAGCGCAGTCGGCGCAGCGGCAGCGACACCGTGTTCATCGCGACCGCCGACGCCGACGGCAATGCGGTCGGACTCGTCCACAGCCTGTACTTCGACTTCGGCGCCGCCGTGCTCGATCCCGGAAGCGGCGTCCTGCTGCAAAACCGCGGCAGCTTCTTCTCCCTGGATCCTGGGCACCCGAACGTCCTCGCGCCGGGGAAGCAGACCGCGTCGACGCTGATGTCGGGCATGGTCTACCGGGACGGCGCTCCCTACCTGGTTCACGGCACGCAGGGTGGCGAGGTCCAGCCGCAGACGAACACGTCGATCGTGACACGGGTCCTCGATTTCGGGCTGGACGTCCAGCAGGCGATCGAGGCTCCCCGCGTACTCCACGGCCGCTCGTGGGGCGATGCCGCGGACCAGCTACTGATCGAATCGAGCGTACCGCCTGGAGTCGTCGAGGCATTGCGCGAGCGCGGACACCCGGCCGAGGCGGCGGGCTGGCCGCACCCCCGAATGGGCACCGCGCAGGCGATCCGCCTGAAGGGCGCCTGGGGGGAATTTCTCGAAGGCGGCGCAGATCCGCGCGGCGAAGGACTTGCGCTCGGGTTCTAGCGCGCGAACCGGAACGGAAGGATGAAGAAGATGGACCTGGTGATCAGCAATGTCTGCATCGACGACGAAGCTCCGCCCACCGACATCGGAATCGACGCGGGGAGGATCGTCGCCATCGACCGCGACCTCAGGGTCGAAGCGCGCGAGCGGATCGATGCCGCCGGTCGCGCGGCGATCCCCGGCCTGCTCGAGCCACACCTGCATCTCGAGAAAGCGCTGCTGCATCGTCGAATGCCGGCGCGCTCGGGGACGCTGGAGGAGGCGATTCGCATCACCGGAATCCTCAAGGGCAAGCAGGAACGCGAGGATGTCCTCCAGCGTTCACGACAGGTGCTCGACATGGCGGTGGTGAACGGCACCGTCGCGGTGCGCGCGCATCCGGACGTCGACGTCATCCAGGGACTGATCGGCGTCGAGACCGCTCTGCAGTTGCGTGAGGAATACCGCGGCCTGGTCGACATCCAGATCGTCGCGTTCCCGCAGGAAGGGATCCTCAAGTCACCGGGGACCCTGGAGCTGATGGAGGAAGCACTGAAGCTGGGCGCCGACGTCGTCGGCGGCTGCCCGTACAACGAGCTGACCTGGGAGGACACGAAGCGCCACATCGACATCGTGTTCGACCTCGCCCAGCGCCACGGCCTGCCGGTCGACATGCATGCGGACTTCGCCGACGACACCTCGGACCCGCGGTTCTTCGCCGCGGGGCACACCGCCCGCAAGACCATCGACTGCGGATGGCAGGGCCGCGTTTCGCTCGGGCACGTCACGAGTCTCGGCGCGCTCGCTCCCGACGAGGCGAAGCCCGTACTCGACCTTCTGCGCGAAGCCGACATCCACATCGTCACGCTGCCCGCCACCGACGTCTATCTCGGCGGGCGCAAGGACCAGAAGGCGCAGCGCCGCGGCCTCACCCCGGTGCGTGCGCTGCGCGACGCGGGCGTCAACGTCACGTATTCGTCGAACAACATCCGCAACGCATTCACACCATTTGGCAAGGCGGATCCGCTGCTGATCGGCAATTTCCTCGCCCATCTCGCACAGTTCGGCACGCCCGAGAACCAGGCCTACGTGCTGCGGATGGGAACGCACGATGCCGCGCGCGCCATGGGAATCGCCGAGGACTACGGGATTGCCGTCGGCAAGCGCGCCGACCTGGTGATTCTGGACACTGCCCAGGTCGCCGACGCGCTCCTCGATATCCCGCCGCGCGCCTGGGTCATCAAGAACGGGAAGATCACCGTCGTCACCCGCCATCAATGCGAGATCCATCGCCACTGACCGTCGTCTCCCAAGGAGGAACCCCGTGAAGAAGCCGCCCGCCGAGGTCGTCGCATCGCTGCTCGCCGTCACCACGATCTTCATCTCGCTCCCACCCTGGAACCTGCCGCCCTGGGCGATCTTCATCAGCTGGGCGGGAACCTTCGCGGCCGGCGGGCCCAAGCCCGAGGTCCTGCGCAAGATCTGGCCGGTGATGCCCGTGGGATCGCTGACCGCGTTCCTGATCGTGCTGGCTTTCGGCTGGGCCTCGCAGCACTATTCCGGCACGTCGTTCCTGATCGCCCAGTGCCTGATCCTCTTCTCCCTCAACGCCGGGCAGATGCTGCTTGCGCGCATTCCGGGCCTGGGCCTGGGCTTCGTTCCCGGCATGTTCTTCGGCTTCGCATCCTACTTCGCGACCTTCTTCGGTGGCTTCGGCCCGAATCCGCACCATCCGGTCGCCGCGCTGGTTGCGGTCGTCGCGATGAATGCGCTGGGGCCTCTGTACGCGTGGCTCAACGTCAAGCTCGCCGCGCCGCACGGACATCACGAAGATTCAGCGGCGGTGGCCGTGCCCTCTAGGCGCTGAACCGCCTCCCGGGCGAAAACAGGGACGGACCCGGTCTAAACCCCGATCAAGAACAGGGTCCGTCCCTGTCTTTCACTGTTTTCCATCCACGGGCCGGCACCCCGCTGCCGGCCCGTTTCCAGCCGCTCAGGGAACCCGCGGCATCGGCCGGCAGCCGCCTATCCCCGCCTTGCCGAGCGCCTCAGCGCATCGACGCTCCACGGCCCCGGGCCGGCGAAGGCGAGGTACAGGAACAGGAAGCAATAGAGCACCGCCGACTCGCCGTGATTGAGCAGCGGCAGGAAGTCGCGCGGGGCGTGCGCGATGAAATAGGCGAAAGCCATCTCCCCGGACAGGACGAACGCCGCCGGTCGCGCGAACAGCCCGATCATCACCAGCGTTCCGCCGACGAGCTCCAGCATTCCGGCAACGCCGATCAGCGAGAACACCTGCAGATGATCGAGGCGGTGGATGTCGGGGATGTGCAGGATCTTGGCGGACCCGTGGGTCATGAACAGGAACCCGGCGACGATCCGCAATACGCTCAGGATGCGGGGCGTCCAGGCGCCGGGGATTGCCGAACTTGCAGCCATGCGATTCTCCGTGGAAGCGCCCGCAGCCGAACCCGGTCGCCGGTGTCCGCTGCGGGAGCGAAAGTAGGCAGCGCCGAGGGCGATAAGTTCGCCGACGGGTTCGCAGCTGCATGCCGGGTCGCCGCGCGGTCGCGGCGGCGGGCAACGAGGGGCGGGAGGCCGGCCGCCCGCCGCGGGTCAGTCGCGTGGAATCTCGATCGCCTGCCCCGACTTCGCGGCCATCGCGATGGCCTCGGTGACGCGCAGGTTGGCAAGGCCGTCGCGCGCCGAGACCCGCGGCGGTACCTCGCCGCGTACGACGGCGCCGAAATGCTCGAGCTGATGGGCCAGGGGATCGTCGCGGACCATCTCCGCGACGCTGGCATGGAAAGGCTTCCACCACGAGCGGTCCTCGGCCCGGTCGTAGGTCTTGAGGCGCATCGTCGGGATCGACAGCGATCCGAACGTGCCCATCACGACGTAGCAGTCCTCGTCGGGATAGCTCGCATACGCCTTGTTCTCCTGCGAGGTCTGCTCCCAGCTTCGCGCGCAGGCGGCAGTGTCGGAGAGCATGAACGAGCCCAGCGCGCCATTGGCGAAGCGCAGGTTGATCGCCACGGTGTCCTCGACGGCGAAGTGGCGGGTCGCGTGAGACGAGAACGCCTGCACGGCGACGATGTCCCCGCAGAGCATCCGCAGGTTGTGCACCTCGTGGATCATGTTGAGCAGGATCGGTCCACCGCCGGGCTCGCGGCGCCACGGGCCGTCGGCGAAATAGTGGTCGGGCTTGAAGAACACCGCGCTGCCCATCACGCCGACCAGCGATCCCAGCGTGCCGCGCGCGACGATCTCGCAGGCCCGGGCCATGATCGGGCTGTGCGCGCGATGGTGGCCGATCAGGATCCTGGCGCCTGCCGCGTCGGCCGCCTTCACCAGGCGCGCGCCCTCCTCGACCGTCGGCGCGATCGGCTTCTCGAGCAGCATCGGCAGCGAGGCGTCGATGCAGGTCATCGCGTGCTCGACGTGGAGCTGGTTGGGCGTCGCGAGGATCACGCCGTCGGGACGGTCCCGGGCCATCAATTCCTCGAGTGACCTGTACCGCGGCACGCCGGTGCGTGCGGCGACCTCGGCGGCGGTGGGTGCGGGGTCGACGATCGCCGCCAGCGCGCAGGTCGGGCTCCGCTGCGCGGCCGCCATGTGGGCGAGGCCGATGTAGCCGGCGCCGGCCACCGCAATGCGGGTCTTGCTCATGAAGCGATGCTCCTTCGGGGGTCGCGACAGTTTAGCGCCCGCCGATCGCGCATCCGCAACGCGCGCGCGATGCCGGCGGCCGGGCTCGATGCCCGGGGCGACGCGACCATGCCAGGCGGCCTCAGAGGCTGCCGGGAATGCGGCCGATGCCCGGAAACTTGAGCCCCGGATGGCGGATGTCGACGCCGGTGACCAGGCCGAGCAGGTTGATCTCCAGCCCTTCGTCGCGTGCCACGGTCACGCCGGCCAGTCCCGCCAGCGAGAGCTGGTAACCGGTGCCGCTGGGCGTCGCCGCGACGAAATCCCCGGGTGGAAGGTAGTCCTTGCCGATGGCAAGCGAGGGCAGGGTCAGCTGCAGCTCCGGGATCGCGCGACCGATCCAGGCGGTGAAGGTGTTGCTGTTGGGGCCCGGCCATGCGGTGTAGGACCTCGCCCACGGATAGGATGCCGCGGCGTCGGGAAGCCTCGCGATGACGGCCTCGGCCGCGGCGCCGCGCAGGTCCCCGATCAGCCGCGGCTTGGCGCCGTACCATTCGGCATCGGGGGCGCCGTCG
>JBLMVY010000061.1:0-2863 GCA_050256935.1 Candidatus Levyibacteriota bacterium
CAGGCGGTCGAGCCCGAGCCCGCGGTCAGCAACGTCCAGTACCAGCACGCGGACTACGACGAGGCGCTCGGCGCGAATGCCGAGGGCGGCGCCGGCGCCGACACCGCGGTGGCGGTCGCGCCGCCGTTCGTGCGCGCCGGGACCAAGGTGGGGCGCAACGATCCGTGTCCGTGCGGATCCGGCAAGAAATACAAGCACTGCCACGGAAGGCTGGGGTAAAGCTGCTGCGCGGCCCGGCTGCGTCGTTGGGTCCTCGCTCGGCCCTCGCTGTACTTGCGTGTACTATCTCGGGCCTCGCTGCGGGTCGCCTCGCATCCGGCCCGCTCGCGACGCTTTCCCCTCAGCCTTTCCTGCCCTCGCGTACGCTGTCTCGACTCATTGATCCAACTCGGCCAGCCATAGTCTTCACCGCGCGCCATGCCGGTCAATTACACCCCGCCCACGCCTGACGAGCTGCTGCCGGTTCCCGGCATCGTGCTCGGCGCCGCCGCCGCGAAGATCAAGAAGTGGGAGCGCGACGATCTGCTGCTGATCGTCGCGGACCCGGGGTCGGCCGCGGCCGGGGTGTTCACCCAGAACCGCTTCTGCGCGGCGCCGGTGCTCGCGTGCCGCGAACACCTGGCGAAGCAGCGGGCGGCAGGCGCAGGATTCCGCGCGCTGGTGATCAATGCCGGGAACGCCAATGCCGGAACCGGCGCGCCGGGGCTTGCCGCCGCGCGCGAGACCTGTGTCGAGGCGGCGACACTCCTCGGTTGCGCTCCCGAGCAGATCCTGCCGTTCTCGACCGGCGTGATCATGGAACCGCTGCCGGTCGAACGTATCGTCGCCGCGCTGCCGGCGGCGCGATCGGCGGCGCGCGCCGATGGCTGGTTCGCCGCCGCGCGCGCCATCATGACCACCGACACCGTGCCCAAGGGGGCGTCGCGGCAGGTGGCGATCGACGGCGCGACCGTCACCGTCACCGGAATCGCCAAGGGCGCGGGCATGATCCATCCGGACATGGCGACGATGCTGTCGTTCGTCGCGACCGATGCGCCGGTCGCGCCCGCGCTGCTGCAGGCGCTCACCCATGAGATCGCCGACGTCTCGTTCAATTGCGCGACGGTCGACGGCGACACGTCGACCAACGACAGCTTCGTCGTCGTCGCCACCGGCAGGGCGCCGATCGCCCCCCTCCGGGACCGCGACGATCCGCGGCTGCCGGCGTTGCGCTCGGCGCTGGAGGCCGTGGCCACGGTCCTCGCCCAGGCCATCGTGCGCGACGGCGAGGGCGCAACCAAGTTCATGGACATCCGCGTCGAGGGCGGCCGCGATGTTGCCGAATGCCGGCGCGTGGCGTTCGCGATCGCACATTCGCCGCTGGTCAAGACCGCGTTCTTCGCATCCGACCCCAATCTGGGGCGGATCGTCTGCGCCATCGGCAACGCGGGCGCCGCCGATCTCGATCCCTCCGGCGTGTCGTTCTGGCTGGACGACGTCCTGGTTGTCGACCACGGCGGACGCGCGAGCGTTTATCGCGAGGAGGACGGGCAGCGCGTGATGAAGAAGGACGAGATCGTCGTGCGCGTCGATCTGGGTCGCGGGGGCGCGTCGGGTCGGGTCTGGACCTGCGACTTCTCCCACGACTACGTATCCATCAACGCCGACTACCGAAGCTGACGTGACCGACGAAGTCAAGAAACTGATCGCGCGCGCCGAGGAAGTGCTCGCACGGGTGGAGGCGCTGCTTCCCCCGGCCGTTCCCGACCCCGACTGGAAGAAGGTGACGGCCGCGCGCTGGCGCAAGCGCAACGGCCGTGGCTACCTGCAGGGCGTTGCGCATCCGCATGCGATCGCCCTGACCGACCTGGTCGCGGTCGACGCCCAGAAGCAGGCGATCGACCGCAATACCCGCCAGTTCGTCTCCGGCCTGCCGGCCAACAATGTGCTGCTGACCGGCTCGCGCGGGACCGGCAAGAGCTCGCTGGTCAAGGCGATGCTCGCGCGCTATGCGTCGCGCGGCCTGCGTCTGGTCGAAGTCGACAAGGCCGATCTCACCGACCTGCCCGACATCGCCGAGCATCTCGAAGGCCAGCCGTACCGCTTTGTCGTGTTCTGCGACGACCTGACCTTCGATGCGGGCGAGGCGGGCTACAAGGCGCTGAAGGTGATGCTCGACGGATCGATCGCGGGTGCCGCGACCAACGTGCTGATCTACGCCACGTCGAATCGCCGCCACCTGATGCCCGAGTACTTTTCCGAGAATCTGGAGACGCGTCACGTCGGCGAGGAAGTGCATCCGGGCGAGACCGTCGAGGAGAAGATCTCGCTGTCCGAGCGCTTCGGGTTGTGGATCTCCTTCTACCCGTTCGCGCAGGAAGACTACCTCGCCGCGGTCGAGCGCTGGCTCGCGCACTTCGGCGTCGCCAAGGCCGCATCGGCCCGCGAGGCCGACGAGCGCACGCGCGAGGCGCTGCAGTTCGCGCTGCAGCGCGGCTCGCGCAGCGGCCGCGTCGCGTGGCAGTTCGCGCGGCACTGGGCGGGCGGCCTCGGACTGAAAAGGAAGACGTGAGCGCGGTCGTCAGGGTCGCCGCGGCGGTGATCCTGCGCGCCGACGGCGACGTCCTGCTCGCGCAGCGCCCGCCCGGCAAGGCCTACTCCGGCTACTGGGAATTCCCCGGTGGCAAGCTCGAGCCCGGAGAGACCGCGCGGCACGCCCTCGACCGCGAGCTGCACGAGGAGCTCGGCATCGTCGTGCGTCGTGCCTCGCCCTGGATCACCCAGGAGTTCGTCTACCCCCACGCGCACGTCGAGATCGATTTCTTCCGCGTCCAGGCCTGGGATGGGGAGCCCGCCGGCCACGACGGCCAGGCGCTGTCCTGGC
>JBLMVY010000062.1:0-3127 GCA_050256935.1 Candidatus Levyibacteriota bacterium
ACGAGTTCATCTATGCGCTGACGTTCATCTCGTCGTCCGAGGTGAAGACGGTGCCGGTCGGGGTGGTGACCGAGCTCGTCGAAGGCGACATCTACCACTGGGGCCCGCTGATGGCCGGCGCCCTGTTCGGATCGCTGCCGGTCGCCATCCTGTACTCGTTCTTCGTCGAGTACTACGTCTCCGGGCTCACCGGCGCGGTCAAGGAGTGATCGGCGTGCGCCCCGGCGCGGGGTCCCTGGGAGGACTCATGCCCTTGAAACGCGGGTTACCGGCGGCATTTGGGTAAAATCCCGTCTGCAACCCATTGCCGGAGCCGGACATGAGCACGATTCGAGACACGATTGCCGACCAGGTGAAGAAGAATCACGTGGTCCTGTACATGAAGGGAACGCCGCAATTCCCGCAATGCGGCTTCTCGGCGACCGCCGCCGAGATCCTCAAGCGCTGCGGGGTCGCCGATTACGCGTCGTTCAACGTCCTGCAGGATGCCGAGCTGCGCCAGGGAATCAAGGACTTCTCGAACTGGCCGACCGTGCCGCAGCTCTACGTCAACGGCGAGTTCGTCGGCGGCTGCGACATCATGCGCGAGATGTATCAATCCGGCGAGCTGCAGCAGCTGCTCGCCAAATCCCCGGCCTGAGGCCGCGAGGGGCGGCCCGCGGGCGGCCCCTCGGTCCCCCCGGCGTGTCGCGTTCGCGGCGCGCCGCTTCGGTGCGGTTCGACGCCCCGATTCTGCGCACAGGCACGAAACTGGTGCACGAAGGGCACCGGCATGGTGCGTTTCCGTGCGAGATTCATGTTCTCGCCGGGCGTAATCATCGAATAATCAATGACATGGATCGGTGGCAAGGCGCGTGCTCACTCGCAGTGCGTTTTTTGCGGCGCCGATCCAGAACGAAGCAGCATCGTCCGGTACGGTAATGTCGCCCGATCCACCGTCACCGGCCGAACAACCATGGACTCCCTGAAGACCAGCACCGACACGCTGTTCATCCTCCTTGGCGCGATTCTCGTGTTGGCGATGCACGCCGGCTTCGCCTTCCTCGAACTCGGCACGGTCCGCAAGAAGAACCAGGTCAATGCGCTGGTCAAGATCCTGGCCGATTTCGCCGTGTCGACGATCGCCTATTTCTTCATCGGCTATGCGATCGCGTACGGCACGACGTTCTTCGGAAGCGCCGCGGCGCTCTCCCAGAAGAGCGGCTACGAGCTGGTGCGTTTCTTCTTCCTGTTGACCTTCGCGGCGGCGATTCCGGCGATCGTCTCGGGCGGCATCGCCGAGCGCGCCAAATTCAATCCCCAGCTCGCCGCGACCTTCGTCCTGGTCGGCTTCGTCTACCCGTTCTTCGAGGGCATCGCCTGGAACGGGCACCTGGGCGTCCAGGGCTGGCTCAAGGCCGCGTTCGGCGCCGAGTTCCACGATTTCGCGGGCAGCGTCGTCGTCCACGCCGTCGGCGGCTGGATCGGGCTCGCCGCGGTGCTGCTGCTCGGCGCCCGTCGCGGCCGCTACACCAAGGAGGGGGGCATTTCCGCCCATCCGCCATCGTCGATCCCCTTCCTCGCGCTGGGCGCTTGGGTGCTGGCGGTGGGCTGGTTCGGGTTCAACGTGATGAGCGCCCAGACCATCGACCGGATCTCCGGGCTGGTGGCGATCAATTCGCTGATGGCGATGGCCGGAGGGACGCTCGCCGCCCTGGTGGTCGGGCGCAGCGACCCGGGCTTCGCCTACAACGGGCCGCTGGCGGGGCTGGTCGCGGTCTGCGCGGGGTCCGACGTCATGCACCCGATCGGGGCGCTGGCCACCGGGCTGGTCGCCGGGGCGGTGTTCGTGCTGCTTTTCACCCGCACGCAGAACCGCTGGAAGATCGACGACGTGCTGGGCGTCTGGCCCCTGCACGGCGTCTGCGGGGCCTGGGGCGGGATCGCCGCGGGAATATTCGGCGCGCCGTGGGCCGGTGGCCTGGGCGGCGTCGCGTTCATGTCGCAGCTGCTGGGCACGCTGCTCGGCATCGCGATCGCGCTGGCCGGCGGATTCGCGGTCTACGGGACCCTCAAGGCGATCCTCGGCATCCGGCTCGACGCCGAAGACGAGTTCAACGGCGCCGACCTCACGGTTCACAAGATCTCGGCCACGCCCGAGCGCGAAACCTCCTGGTGACGCCGGATCAGGTGCGCGCGCGCGCAACGCGCCGCACGTCCGGAACGCGATGCAGCGCCCGCATCAGGTGGGCGAGGTGGCGGCGATTGCGCACCTGCACGCCGAAGAACATCGCGACGTCGCCGCCGTCGGGCCGTTCCATCGACACGGTGTCGATGTTGGCGTCGGCATCGCCGATGGTCGTGGCGAGCTCGGCCAGCATGCCCCGGCGATCGGCGACGAGCACGCGCACGCCCGCATCGAACACGCCCTGGACGTCCGGCGCCCATTCGACGTCGACGACCTCGCCGCCGTCGACCCGCTGCTTGCGCAGCGAAGCGCAATCGCGGATGTGAACGATCAACCCCTGGCCGCGGCGGAATTGCCCGACGATGGCGTCGCCGGGCAGCGGGCGGCAGCACTTAGCGTACTGGATCGCCACGCCCTCGACGCCACGCAGCGTCAGCGCGCCGGGCTTCGCGGGGGCCGACGATGACGCCGCCGCCGTCTCGTCGCCCTTGCCGACGGGACGCGTCAGCGCCTGCGCGACGACGAACGACAGCCGCTTGCCGAGTCCGATGTCGGCGAGGATGTCGAGCTGGCTCTTCGCGCCGTACTCCTTCGCCAGCGCCTCCCAGCGCTCCCAGGTGATCGACTCGGGCTCGACCTTGAGGGTCGCCAGCGCCTGGTTGAGCAGGCGCTCGCCCAGCGCCGCCGACTCCTGCTGCTGCAGGCCTTTGAGGTAGTGCCGGATGCGCGAGCGCGCCTTGCCGGTGGTCACGAACGACAGCCACGACGGGTTCGGCCGCGCGGTCGGCGAGGTCAGGATCTCGACGTGGTCGCCGTTCTTGAGCTCGGTGCGCAGCGGCAGCAGCTCGTAGTTGATCCGCGCGGCCACGCAGTGGTGGCCGATGTCGGTGTGCACGCCGTAGGCGAAATCCACTGCCGTGGCGCCCCTCGGCAGCGCCATGATCTTGCCCTTGGGCGTGA
>JBLMVY010000063.1:0-15827 GCA_050256935.1 Candidatus Levyibacteriota bacterium
TTCGCGCTGGTGATGCTGGGCGAACGGGCGCGGACCGCGATCGATTCGACGACCAGCACCAGCTTCGCCTGCGACCTGCGCAAGTGGCTGGGCATCATGGAGACCTACGAAGGCGGCGGCCACGCCTACTACGCGACCCTGCCCACCGATTCCCTCGCCCGCCTGCGGGACATGATGAAGGAGACCGAGCGCTTCGGCTTCGACCAGGCCCGCGCGGCGCAGCAGAGGCTGGGCGATCGCGTCCGTGCACTGCTGGCGGGCCGGGGCTTTCCCAGCGTCGCCGCCGAAGGCTACGGCGCCCCCGGCGTGGTCGTCAGCTATACCGACGACCCCGACATCCAGTCGGGCAAGCGGTTCATCGGCATGGGCCTGCAGACGGCCGCCGGCGTCCCGCTGCAATGCGACGAGCCCGCGGATTTCCGCACGTTCCGCATTGGCCTGTTCGGCCTCGACAAGCTCCAGAACGTCGACCGCAGCGTCGCCTCCCTCGAGGAAGCGCTGTCGCCGGTCGCGGTTTCCTAGTCACCGCCGCAGCGCCGGGCCCCGGGGCCGCCGCTGCGGCCACCCGCGGGGCCGGTCAATCCCCCGGTGGCACGGCCCCCGCCGGCCCCGCCGCGTAGCGGGCCCTGCGCTTCGCGTGCCGGCTTGCATGGGCCGCGCGCAGCGCGAAGAACACCTGCAGGGCGATCAGCAGCACGCACAGCGTGATGAAGGTCAGGCTGATCGGCCGCTCGAGGAACACCGACATGTTGCCGCGGGACAGCAGCAGCGCGCGACGGAAGTTCTCCTCGACCAGCGGGCCCAGCACGTAGCCCAGCAGCACCGGCGCGACCGGGAAATCCAGCGCCATGAAGATCGCGCCGGCGATCCCGAACACCAGCACCTCGTTGACCTCGAACAGGCTGTTGTTGGTGCTGTAGACCCCGACCGCGATGAAGAACAGCGCGCAGGGAAACATCAGGCGGTAGGGCACGCGCAGCACCTTGACCCAGACGCCGATCAGCGGAACGTTGAGGATCAGCAGCAGGACATTGCCCACCCAGAAGCTCGCGATCAGTCCCCAGAACAGGTCCGCGTGCTCGGTGATGAGCTGCGGGCCCGGCGCGATCCCCTGCACCATCAGCGCGCCCAGGAGCAGGGCCATCACCGGATCGCCGGGAATCCCGAGGCTCATCGTCGGGATGAAGTCGACCTGGGTCTTGGAGTGCGACGCGGCCTCGGGGCTCGCGACACCCTCGATCGCACCGTGGCCGAAGCGCTCGGGCGTCTTCGAGACCTTGCGCTCGAACGCGTAGGCGATGAAGGTCGTGATCGTCGGCCCCGTGCCCGGCATCGCGCCGAACAGCGTCCCGATCAGCGTTCCGCGCAGCATCGGAAAGAACGACTGCTTCAACTCCTTGCGGCTGGGGCGCATGTCGCGCAGACGAACCTTGGTCTCGTTGCCGATGAACTTCATCCGGTTGACGCTGCGCAGGAAATCGGCCGCGCCGAACAGCCCCAGCGCCAGGGCGACCAGCTCGACGCGGTCGGTCAGCTCGGGAAAGCCGAAGGAAAAGCGGATGACCCCGCTGTTGACGTCGGTGCCGACGGTGCCGATCAGCAGCCCGATGACGGTCATCGCGATGCCCTTGAGCGGCGACCCCCGAGCCATCGTGCCGCCGGCCAGCAGGCCCAGCAGCATGATCGAGCAGATCTCGGTGGGCCCGAACTTCAGCGCCGCGTTGACCAGCAGCGGCGACGCGAACACCATCACCGTGATGCCGAACGATGCGGCGAAGAACGACGCGATCATGGTCACGCCCAGGGCCGCGCCCCCCTTGCCCGCGCGCGTCATCGGGTAGCCGTCGAGGCAGGTCACCGCGTGCGGCGGATGCGACGGGAGATTGAGCAGGATCGCCCCGATCGCGCCGCCGTACATCGATCCGTAGAAGATGCCGGCCAGCATCAGGAACGCGGGCACCGGGTGCATCGTGTAGGTGATGGGCAGCAGCATCGAGATCGCCGACAGCGCGCCCATGCCCGGCAGCACGCCGATCAGGTTGCCGACCAGCACGCCGAAGAACGACCACATGAGGTTGTGCGGCTCCAGCGCGACGCCGAAGCCGTACCAGAGGTCGACGAGAGCCTGGTGCATGGTCAGCCCCCTCCCCACTGGAACAGCGGAAACTGCATCTGCAGCGCCCACCAGAAGACGACGACGGCGACGGCCACGCTCGCCAGTGCGAGGAGCGCCGCACCCAGGAAAGTGTTCTGCCGGTCGCCCAGCGCGGAGATGAACACGATGGCGAACGTCGCGGGCAGCAAGCCGCCGTATTTCCCGAGCACGACGAAGGCGACGAGCGCGCCGATGATGCACAGCCAGCCGCGCCATTCGGGAGCGAGGACCTCGATCTCGCCTTCGTAGCGGGTGAAGCGCGCACTGACCGCGATCGCGAGCCCGACCACCGCGAGGATCACGCCCAGCGCGGTCGGGAAGAAACCCGGGCCCATCCGCTCCAGCGTCCCGAGCTGGTAGCTCGAGCCCTGGAATGCCGCCGCCAGGCCGATGGCGGTCATCAGCATCCCGCCTGCGTAGTCGCGGCTACGCTTGCTCTTCAACACCCACATCGATGCTCCTCCAGTGTCCCTGCTGCAGGTTCCTGCCGGAGAACGCTGCCCCGGTTGCGGCGTCACGGCGCCAGCCGCAGGAACTCAAGATAGGGTCTGCCGACCCGCAAACTCCAGATTGTGCATGGAAAATCCGCAGGCCACGAGATCGGCGACCAGCCCGGCCGACTGCGCGTCGGTCAGGCCGACCAGCGGGGGGCGCACGCGCGCCCAGGCCGGGTCGCGGCCCCAGTGCGCGATCGCCTGCTTGAGCGCGGGGATCATCGGATATTTCTGGAACACCTGGCGCACGCGGTCCAGCGACTGCTGCATCGCGTCCGCGCCCTCGTCCTTCCACTGCGTGCAGAGGCGGTGGATCGCCGCCGGATTCACGTTGGCGGTGGCGCTGATGCACCCCTTGCCGCCGTGGCGCAGGTTGGCGAGCAGGAAACTCTCACTGCCCACGAAGACGTCGAAGCCCTCTGCAGCATAGCGGTCGAGCATCGCCCTGGAATTGGCCCAGTCACCCGACGAGTCCTTGACGCCGGCGACGGTGCCCGGCCAGGCCTTCAGCAGGCGCTCGATCAGCGCGAGGGAAATCGGCACCTGCGACACCGGCGGGATGTGGTAGAGGTAGATGCGCAGCCGCGCATCGCCGACGCGCTCGATGATCTGCCCGTAGCTGCGGTAGAGGCCCTCGTCGCTGACCCCCTTGTAGTAGAACGGCGGGAGCATCAGGGTCCCCGCGCAGCCGAGCTTCACCGCATGGGCGGTGAGCCGGACCGAGTCGGTCAATGCACAGGTGCCCGTGCCCGGCATCATTCTCGCGGGATCGATGCCCGCGGCGACCAGGCGATCCAGGAGATCGATGCGCTCGTCGATGCCCAGCGAATTGGCCTCCGAATTCGTGCCGAACACCGCGAGCCCGACGCCCTGGTCGAGCAGCCACCGGCAGTGGCGCAGCAAGCGCTCGACGTCCGGCGCGCCATCGGCGGCGAAGGGCGTGACCACGGGCGCCAGGACGCCGGTGATGCGCGGATTCATGTCCATCCTGTCGACTCCAGAGTTCCGCCCCCGGCCGGCGACCCGCCGCGGCACGCCCGGAACGATCAGGCGCCCGCGGCGCCGGCGTTCATCGCCAGCATCAGCTGGTTGACGCGCTTGACGAACGCCGCGGGATCGTCGAGCTGGCCGCCCTCGGCGAGGAGCGCCTGGTCGAACAGCACGCTGGCCCAGTCGTCGAAGCTCGCCTCCTCACCCCGCAGCCGGGCGACGACCGGATGCCGCGGATTGATCTCGAGGATCGGCTTCCATGCGGGCCCGGGCTGGCCCGCGGCCCGCAGCATGCGCGCGAGATTGGCGCTCATGTCGTGCTCGTCGGCGACCAGGCACGCCGGTGATTCGGTCAGCCGGCGCGTGACCCGGACGTCCTTGACCCGCTCGCCCAGGCTCGCTTTCAGCCGCTCGACGAAAGGCTTGAACTCGTCCGCCTCCGCCCCTTCCTCGCTCTTCCCGGCCGCGTCGTCCAGCGCGCCCAGGTCGAGCCCGCCCTTGGCGACCGAGACCAGGGGCTTGCCCTCGAACTCCGGCAGGTGGCCCACCACCCACTCGTCGACGCGATCGGACAGCAGCAGGACCTCGATGCCCTTGCTGCGGAACACCTCGAGGTGGGGGCTGTTGCGCGCCGCGTTGAAGGTTTCGGCGGTCACGTAGTAGATCCGGTCCTGGCCGCTCTTCATCGCGGCGACGTACTCGGCCAGCGACTGCGTCTCGTCCGCGGTGTCCGAGCGCGTCGATGCGAAGCGCAGCAGCCCCGCGATGCGCTCGCGGTTGGCCGGGTCCTCGCCGACGCCCTCCTTCAGGACGCGCCCGAACTCGCGCCAGAACTTCGCGTACTTCTCCTTGTCTTCGCCTGCGAGATGGGCGAGGAGATCGAGGACCTTCCTGGTGCAGCCGCCGCGGATCGCCTCGATGTCGCGCGATTCCTGCAGGATCTCCCGCGAGACATTGAGGGGCAGGTCGGCCGAGTCGACGATGCCGCGGACGAACCGCAGGTACGACGGCAGCAGCTGCTCGGCGTCGTCCATGATGAAGACGCGGCGGACGTAGAGCTTGACGCCATGGCGCGCATTGCGGTCCCACAGGTCGAACGGGGCCCGGGACGGGATGTAGAGGAGCTGCGTGTACTCGGACCTCCCCTCGACGCGCGCGTGCGTCCATGCGAGCGGATCTTCGAAGTCGTGGCCGACGTGCTTGTAGAACTCCCGGTACTGCTCGTCGGTGATCTCGCTGCGGGGCCGCGCCCACAGCGCCGATGCCTGGTTGACCGTCTCCTCCTCGGCCAGCCTCTCGGGCTTGCCGTCCTTCCACTCCTCCTTCCTCATCCGGATCGGCTGGACGATGTGGTCGGAATAGCGGCGGATGATCGAGCGCAGCTTCGATCCGGAGAGGAGGTCGTCCTGACCCTCGCGCAGGTGCAGCGTGATCTCGGTCCCGCGTCCGGGCTTGTCGATCACCTCGACGTCGAACTCGCCGCCGCCGTCGGACTCCCAGCGCACCCCCTGGTCGGGCTTCTCGCCGGCGCGGCGGGTCGCCACCGTCACCCGGTCGGCGACGATGAACGACGAGTAGAACCCGACGCCGAACTGGCCGATCAGGTGGGCGTCCTTCTGCTGGTCGCCGGACAGCCGTGCGAAGAACTCGCGCGTGCCCGACTTGGCGATCGTCCCGAGGTTCGCGATCACCTCGTCGCGGTTCATGCCGATGCCGTTGTCGGCAATGGTCAGCGTCCTCGCCCCAGCGTCGTAATCGACGCGGATCGCGAGCTCGGCGTCGTCCTCGAACAGCGCCGGGTTGTGCAGGGCCTCGAAGCGCAGCTTGTCGCAGGCGTCCGACGCGTTCGAGACGAGCTCGCGCAGGAAGATCTCGCGATTCGAGTACAGCGAATGGATCATGAGGTCGAGCAGTTGCCTGACCTCGGCCTGGAAGCCCAGGGTCTCGCGCTTGGCGGAGGAAGCGGTGGTGTCGGTCATGGTGACGGTGCGGATGATGGCGCGTGCTGCGCGCAACCCGGATTCTACGGCAGTTGCCTGACCGCCGGCGCGATGCGAAACTGCGCAATCCCGGCGGGTCGCGTGCTCCGGCAACCGGAGGTTCCTCGATGATCGACAATGCGGTGGTCGAGCTTTCGCGATGGCAATTCGCGGTGACGGCCCTGTATCACTTCCTGTTCGTCCCGCTGACGCTCGGCCTGTCGTTCCTGCTCGCGGCGATGGAGACCGTCTACGTCACCACCGGGCGCGACATCTACCGCCGGATGGCCCAGTTCTGGGGTCGGCTGTTCCTGATCAACTTCGCGCTGGGCGTGGCGACCGGGCTGACGATGGAGTTCCAGTTCGGCACCAACTGGTCGTACTACTCGAGCTTCGTCGGCGACACCTTCGGCGCGCCGCTGGCGATCGAGGGCCTGATGGCGTTCTTCATGGAATCGACGTTCGTCGGCCTGATGGTCTTCGGCTGGGAGCGCCTCACCCGCGCGCAGCACCTGATCGTCACCTATCTGGTCGCACTGGGCTCCAACCTGTCGGCCGTGTGGATCCTGGTCGCCAACGGCTTCATGCAGGATCCGACCGGCGCGCAGTTCAATCCGCTGACCATGCGCATGGAGCTTTCGAGCTTCTCGGACCTGATCTTCAACGCCGACGCCCAGTCGAAGTTCGTGCACACCAGCATCGCCGGCTACGTCACCGCCGCGATGTTCGTCGGAGGCATCAGCGCCTACTACATGCTTAGGCGGCGCCACATGGAGATCGCGAGGCGCTCGTTCAGGATGGCGGCGCTGTTCGGGGTGCTGGCGACCGCCGGGGTCATCACGCTGGGCGACGCGCTCGGCTTCGTCGGCGGCCAGGCGCAGCCGACCAAGCTCGCCGCGATGGAGGCCCTCTGGAAGACCGAGCCCGCGCCGGCCGCCTTCAATGTCGTCGCCGCACCCTCGCAGTCCGAGCGCAGGAACCTGTGGCAGGTCCAGGTGCCGGCAGCGCTGTCGCTGCTGGTCACCCACTCGCTCGACGGCACGGTGCCGGGCGCCGACGAGCTCGAGCAGCAGGCCGCGGCGCGGATCCGCAACGGGATTCCCGCGGTCCTCGCCCTGAAGCGCCTGGCGCAGGATCCGGCCGATGCGCAGGCGATGGCGCAGTTTACCGCCCACCGGAAGGACTTGGGCTACGGGTTCCTCGCCCAGCGCTACGCGCCCGACCAGGACCTCGCCAGGATCACCCCCGAGGCGATCGCGCAGGCCGCGCGCGACACCATTCCACAGGTCGCGCCGATCTTCTGGTCGTTCCGGATCATGGTGGGCCTCGGACTGCTGATGCTCGGCTACTTCATCCTCGCCGTGATCCACACGATGCGCAACCAGGTCGAGGAGAGGCGCGGCTTCCTGCGCCTCGCCCTGTGGTCGATCCCGGCACCCTTCATTGCCTGCGAAATGGGCTGGCTGGTGGCCGAGATCGGCCGGCAGCCGTGGACCGTCTACCAGGTCCTGCCGACCTGGATGTCGGCGTCGACCCACAGCGTCGCCTACTTGGCGTTCTCGCTGACCGGTTTCGTCGTGCTCTACTCGATCTTCATCGCCATCGAGATGTACCTGATGGTGCGGGCCATTCGCCAGGGTCCCGGCGAGCACGACCCCGACGCCGCCGGCGACGATGCGACGCCGTCGCTCCCTGCGGGGTTGGCACCCCCGCTCGCGGGCCGCTGGGTGGGCTGACCATGGAGACCTACCTGGTCCTGAAGGTCGTCTGGTGGCTGCTGCTGGGGGTGCTCCTGATGGGGTTGGCCGTCATGGTCGGGATGGACATGGGCGTGGGGACGATCCTGCGCCATGTCGGCCGCAACGACGGCGAGCGGCGCGTGGCCCTCAACATCGTGGGACCCCACTGGGACGGCAACCAGGTCTGGTTCATCCTGGGCGGGGGCGCGATCTTCGCCGCCTGGCCCCTGATCTACGCCACCGCGTTCTCGGGCTTCTACGTCGTGATGCTGCTCCTGCTGTGGAGCATGATCGTGCGCCCGCTGGGATTCGAGTACCGGAGCAAGCTCGCTTCGGCCCGATGGCGCAACGCCTGGGACTGGGCGCTGTTCGTCAGCGGCTTCGTGCCGATGCTGGTGTTCGGCGCGGCGATCGGCAACATCCTGCAGGGCGTGCCTTTCCACTTCGACTGGAACCTCATGTCCTGGTACACGGGGAGCTTCATCGCCCTCCTCAACCCGTTCGCGATCCTGTGCGGGCTGCTGTCGGTGACGATGTCCGTCTGGATGGGCGCGACCATGGTCATGGGCCGCTGCGACGGCGCGATGCGCGACCGTGCCCGGCGCCTCGCCTCCTGGAGCGGCATGCTCGCCCTCGTGTTGTTCAGCGTTGGAGGCTTCTGGGTCAGCGGCATGCAGGGCTATCACCTGGTGCAGGGCCCCGACCCGGCGCTGCCCCAGACGCCGCTGCGCCAGGTCGTCGAGCGCGCGGCCGGCGACTGGCTGGCCAACTTCCGCATCCACCCGACGCTCTGGATCGTACCCGCGTCGGCCTATGCAGGCCTTCTGCTCGGTCTCGCGGCGGTGCGCAGGAACGCGCCGCTTCTCGCCTGGTGGCTGGGCGCCCTGGCGTGGATCGGCATCATCGGCACCGTCGGCGCGGCGATGTTCCCGTTCATGCTGCCGTCCTCCTCGGAGCCCTCGCACAGCCTGACCGTGTGGAACGCCTCGTCGTCCCAGCACACGCTGGCCTGGATGCTCGGGTTCACCGCCGTGTTCATGCCCCTGATCCTCTGGTACACGAGCTGGGCCTTCTGGGTCATGCGCGGCAAGGTGACCGTCGAACGCATCGAATCCGACGAACACGCCTATTGAGTGAGGAGCCGGGACCGTCATGGGCACGTTCGCACGTTTCCTCGTCTACCTGTTCATCGCCATCTGCGTGATCGTGATCGCGGTGATCCTCGGCGCCTACGGGTCCTGGTATTTCGCCTGGCTGGTCGGCACGGTGATGATGGTGCTGATCGCGGCTGCCGGTGCCGCGCTGTTCGACACCCAGGAGGAGGAGCGCCGGCATCAAGGCGGCTCCTGATCCCGCCTGCGCCCGCTCACGCGCCGCCGGCCGTCAGTTCGAGACGATCCAGATAGCGGACGTAGCTTCCGCGGCGGCGCCGCAGCTCGGCATGCGTGCCGCGTTCGACGACGCGCCCGTCCTCGATCACCAGCACCTCGTCGACGCGATCCGCCAGATCGGCAGGCCGGTGGGTGATGGCGAGCACGCTGCGGTCCGCCATCAGCGCGTCGAGCGATGCGGCGAGCGCGCGCGCGGTCTCGCCATCGAGGCCCTCGGTGGGTTCGTCGAGCAGCAGGACCGGAGCGTCCTTCAGCAGCGCGCGCGCGATGGCGATGCGACGCGCCTGGCCGCCCGACAGCCGTACGCCGGCCTCCCCGGCATGGCAGCCATAACCGTCGGGGAGCGACACGATGAAATCGTGGATCTGCGCTGCGCGCGCCACACGGATCACCTCCTCGTCGCTGGCGCGCGGCCTGGCGATGCGCAGGTTCTCGAGGATCGTGGTGTCGAACAGCCACGTGTCCTGCGACACCACGGCAATCCGGGAGCGCAGGTCCTCGCTCCGGTAGCTTCGCAGGTCGTGGCCGCCGAAGCGGATCTCGCCGGCCTGGTACTCGCGAAAGCGCAGGAGCAGGCGGACGATGCTGCTCTTGCCGGCGCCGCTCGGCCCGACGATCGCGATCCGCCGCCCCGGCGCGAGCTCGAGGTCGAGCCCGTCGAGCGCCCACGCCCCGTCGATGCCGTAGCGCATCCGCACGCCACGCATCGAGATGCCGGCGTCCTGCGGCAGCGGCGAGCTGCCCGGCGGCTCCGCCACTTCCGGCTCTGCATCGACCAGCTCGAACACGCGGCGTGCCGCGGCGAAGGTCTCGCCGACCTGCTGCATCGCGCCGGGCAGCGGCGCGACCGCTTCGAAGCTCGCCAGCACGAACAGCACCAGCATCGGCAGGTCGACGGGCGGCAGCGACCCACGCGACACCAGCCCCGCGCCCCAGAGCGCGACGCACCACAGCGCGACAGCCGTGCACAGTCCCACCGTCGCCGCCGAGGCGCCGGTGAGGCGCGCGAGACGCAGCTGCTGGTCGTTGTGCGCCCGCGTCAGCGTGCCGATGCGCCGGGACTGCGCGAGCGCGGCGCCGTAGACCTGGAGTTCGGCCATGCCCTGCACGCCGTCGATCACCGCGACCCGCAGCGCCGCCCGCGCCTCGGTCAGCGCCGCTCCCGGCGCATCGCCCAGGCGCCGCATCGCGAGCGGCACCGCGACGCCGGCGACGATCATCGATGCGATCACCGGCAGCATTGCCTGCGGCATCCACACGACGAGCACGATCGCCGCGACCAGCATGCCGGCGATGCCGACGACGAGCGGCACCAGCACGCGCAGATAGGCGTTCTGCAGGGTATCGACGTCGGCCTGGATGCGCTGCAGGAGGTCGCTGCCGCGGTACTGCTCGAGACGTGCAGGCGCGAGCGGCTCGAGCTCGCGAAAGAACCAGGCCCGCAGCCGTGACAGCAACCGGAACGTCGCCTCGTGGGTGACCAGGCGCTCGACGTAGCGCCCGCCGGTGCGCAGGATGGCGAACAGGCGGATCAGCGCGGCCGGAAGGACATAGTTGATCAGGACCCCGGCCGCCCCCGCCAGCGCCATCGCCGCGATGAAGCGTCCCGCGACGGCCATCAGCCCCACGCCCGCGAGCTGGGTGAGCACCGCGCAGGCGGCGCCGAGCGCCAGCCATCCGCGGTAGGGCGCGGCGAGCACGAGCAGCCGCCGCGCGAGCTTCAGGTCGTCGCGCATGTCAACCGGCGCGAAGCAGGCGCGCGTAGAAGCCGCCCGCGTACGCGAGCGCCTCGTGCGTGCCCTCCTCGACTACCGTTCCCGCGTCCATCACGACGATGCGGTCGGCTGCGCGGACGGTGCGCAGCCGGTGCGCGACGACCAGCAGCGTGCGGCCCTGCGCGAGCCTCCCGATCGCCGCCATGACCCGCGCCTCGGTCTGCGCATCGAGGCTCGCCGTGGCTTCGTCCATCACGACCAGCGGTGCGTCCTTCAGGAACGCGCGTGCCAGCGCGATGCGCTGGACCTCCCCTCCCGACAGGTTCTGGCCCCGCTCGCCGAGCGGAGTGTCGTAACCCTGCGGCAGCCGCAGGATGAATTCGTCGGCCTCGGCCGCGCGGGCTGCGGCACGGACCGCCTCGGCCGACGCCGCGGAGTTGCCCAGCCGGATGTTGTCGAGAATGCTGCCTTCGAACAGGTGGGGGCGCTGCGGCAGCCACGCGACTTGGGCGAGCCAGTGCGCCGGATCGAGTTCAGCGAGGTCGTGTCCGCCGACGCGGATGCAGCCGCGCTGGGGGCAGACGAAGCCGAGGAGCAGGCTCTGCACGGTGCTCTTGCCCGCGCCGCTTCGTCCCACCAGCGCGGTGACGCGACCCGCCTGCAGCGTGAAGCTCGCACCGCGCAGGGCGTCGCGGCCCGGAGCGTAGGCGAAATGCACGTCGTCGAAGCGCACGTCGAAGACGCGCCCGAGAGCCGGACGGGCCGTAGGCGCCCGTGATGCGGGCGCGGGCACGTCCAGCAAGTCGACGATGCGCTCGGCGGCCGCGATCGCATCCATGCGCGCGTGGTAGTGCGCGCCCAGGGTGCGCAGCGGAAGGTAATACTCGGGGGCGAGCAGCAAAACGAACAGGCCGGTCTCCAGCCCCAGCAGGCCGTCGAGCAGGCGGAAGCCGATCAGCACGGCGACCAGGGCGATGCCGATCGCCGAGAAGAATTCGAGCACCAGCGAGGACAGGAACGCGATGCGCAGCACGGCCATCGTGCTGCGCCGGTAGTCGTCGGAGACGCGCGCGACGATGTCGGCTTCCCGCCGCGCCGCATTGAAGAGCTTGAGGGTGGCAAGGCCCTGCAGCGCGTCGAGGAAGTGCGCGCTCATCCGCGCGAGGTCCTTCCACTGACGCCGGTTGCGCCGCTGCGCACCGGCCCCCACCAGGACCATGAACACGACGATCAGCGGCGCGGTCGCGACCAGCACCAGGCCCGAGATCCAGTCGCGCGGCAGGACGAAGGCGAGGATCGCCAGCGGCACGAGCAGCGCCAGGATCTTCTGCGGCAGGTAGCGCGCGTAATACGGCTCGAGGGCCTCGACCCCGTCGACCACGGTCGCGGCCACCTCGCCGCTGTGCCGCTCGTGCAGGAACGCCGGGCCCCGCGCCTGAAGATGGCTCACCAGCCTGTCGCGCAGGCCCTCCTTGACCGCGACGGCCCCGCGCATGCTCGTCGGCTCGGCGAGGGCTGCGACCACGAAGCGCCCGGCGACGATCGCGACCACCGGCCACAGCTGCGGCAGGATCGAGGCGAGGGGCACCCGATGCAGGACCGCCGCGGCCAGCGCATCGGCGAGCAGCCAGGCCTGGGCGATCGCCAGCAGCGCGGCCAGCGTTCCGAGGCCGATCGTGCCGAGGATCGCGCGCCGGGCGCTCGCGCGCTCGCCTTCGAGCCAGTGCTCCAACGTCCCTGCGCGCGCCCCTGCCATGACGCCGCCATCGTACTGGAACGTCCGGGCATGAAAAGAGGCAGGCGGCCTGCGCCGCCTGCCTCGCATCCACGACGTCCGGACGCTACCTGAACAGCGCCATCGACTTCCCGAGCGTGGAGATGACCCCCCACGCCAGAGGAATGCCTACGTACAGCCAGAACACGATCAGCAGCCAGCCGTTGCCGTGCTGCCGCGGGACGATTTCAGACATGGGTCACCTCCTGGTTCATCGCATCCGATAACGCGCAACCGTCGCCTCGATTGCGCTCTGGGGTACTAGTCCGCGGCGCTGCCGCCGGCCAGCGCGATCGCATCGGTCTCGGTGACCTCGTCCTGCGGCATGTGGTGCTTCTCGTGGACCGGGCGGATGAACAGGTTGCACAGGAACCCGACCACCAGCAGCGCCGCCATGATGTACATCGTCACCGTGTACGCGTCCGCCTTGGCCACGCCGTGATCGATCTGGTACTGGCGAATGTAGTTGACCAGGACCGGACCGAAGACGCCCGCCGCCGACCATGCGGTCAGGATGCGGCCATGGATGCCGCCGACGAACTTGGTCCCGAACACGTCGGCGATGTACGCCGGAATCGTCGCGAAGCCCCCGCCGTACATGCTGATGATGATCAGGTAGCAGAGGACGAACAGCGCCACGCTGCCCATGTGCCCGGTCCCCGGCACCATCGCGTACAGGAAGATGCCCAGCGCGAAGAAGACGTAGTAGGTCGTCTTGCGGCCCAGGTAGTCCGATGCCGAGGCCCACACGAAGCGTCCACCCATGTTGAACAGGCTCATCAGCCCGACGAAGCCGGCTGCCGCAGCGGCGGTCACGCGCCCGGCGAAGCTCTCCTGGATCATCACCGACGCCTGGCCGAGCACGCCGATGCCGGCGGTGACGTTCAGGCACAGAACCCACCACATCAGCCAGAACTGGGGCGTCTTGAGCGCCTGGTCGATGTGTACGTGGTTGCTGGTCACGAGCTTCTTCGGCGTGGCGGGCGCCACCCAGCCCTCGGGCTTCCAGCCGGCCGCCGGAAGGCGCACCGCGAGCGCGCCGATCGACATCGAGATGAAATAGATGATCCCCATGACGACGAAGGTCTCGGCCACGCCGACCGACGTCGCCGACTGGAACGAGTGCATGAGGAACACCGACAGCGGCGCCCCGATCATCGCGCCGCCGCCGAAGCCCATGATCGCCATCCCGGTCGACATCCCGCGCCGGTCCGGGAACCACTTGATCAGCGTCGACACCGGCGACACGTAGCCGATGCCCAGCCCGCAGCCGCCGATGACCCCGTAGCCCAGGTAGAGCAGCCAGATCTGGTGCGCCCAGACGCCGAGCGCCGAGACCAGGAACCCGCCGCCGAAGCAGCACGCGGCCGTGAACATCGCGACGCGCGGTCCGACCTTCTCGATCCAGCGTCCGGCGAACGCCGCCGACAGCCCGAGGAACACGATCGCAAGGCTGAAGATCCAGCCCAGGGTCGTGAGCTTCCAGTCGTCGGGGGCCGACTGCGTGATGCCGATGACCTTGGTCAGCGGGGCGTTGAACACGCTGAAGGCGTAAGCCTGGCCGATGCAGAGGTGCACGGCCAGCGCGGCCGGCGGGACGAGCCAGCGGTTGAAGCCTGGCCCAGCGGTGATCCTCTCCCTGGAAAAAAAGCCGGGTGTAGCGGTCATCGGTCTCCTCCTGATGGTTTTTTGCCCGCCATGCGCCGGGGCCGGTGCATGGCCGCGCTGCGCGCTTTTCGTCCGGCGCTTCGCGCACTTCCACGACGACTCGTCCTTTGACCGGGAACTTAGCAGCTATGCCGATGCATCGCAACACGCTATATCGCGGCCCGACACGAGCGGGCGAGGACGCGGCCCGGCGTTGTGCGGCGCACGACGCCTCGGCTGCCACGGCGCAGTTCGGGGGAGCGGCTCCCGGCGAGCGCCCCGTTGTGCGGTGCAAGGCGGCCGGGGGCGGCCCCCGCCTACTCGCGCCTGAGGCCGGGGAAGTCTTCCTCGAAATACTCGAGCGGCTCGCGTCCTCCCGCCGCCCGGCGCTCGGCCTCGGTCCTGCGCAGGTCGACGCGGCGGATCTTGCCCGACAGGGTCTTGGGCAATTCGGTGACGAACTCGATCCTGCGCACGCGCTTGTAGGGGGCGAGATGCCTGCGCGCGAACGCGAGGATGTCCTCGGCCAGTGCGCTGCCGGGCTCGCTCGTGCCGGTCACGGTGACGAAGGCCTTGGGGACGGCCAGGCGCAGCGGATCGGGACTGGGGACGATCGCCACCTCGGTGACGGCCTCGTGCTCGAGCAATGCGCTCTCGAGCTCGAACGGGCTGATCCGGTAATCGGAAGCCTTGAAGACGTCGTCGGCGCGCCCGACGAAGGTCACGTAGCCGTCGGCGTCGCGCGTCGCGGTGTCGCCGGTGTGGTAATGGCCGTCGCGCATCGCCTGGGCGGTCGCCTGGGGGTTGTCCTCGTAGCCCTGCATCAGCCCCAGCGGACGCGCGGCAAGATCGAGGCAGACCTCGCCTTCCTGCGCGGGCTTCCCGTCGAGGTCGAGGAGGCTCACGCGATAGCCGGGCAGCGGCCGACCCATCGAGCCGGGCTTCAGGGGCTGGCCGGGCGAGTTCCCGAGCAGCGCGGTCGTCTCGGTCTGGCCATAGCCGTCGCGCAGGGTGATGCCCCAGGCATCCTTCACCTGCTCGATGATCTCGGGATTCAGGGGCTCGCCCGCGCCGACCAGCTCGCGCAGCTTCAGCCGTCCGCGGAAGGCGGCGAGGTCCTCCTGGATCAGCAGCCGCCACACCGTCGGCGGCGCGCAAAGCGTCGTGACGGCGTGGCGCTCGAGCGCCGCGAGCAGGCCCTTGGCGTTGAAGCGCGCGCTGTTGTAGATGAACACGCAGGCGCCCGCGTTCCACGGCGCGAACACGCAGCTCCACGAGTGCTTCGCCCATCCCGGCGACGAGATGTTGAGGTGCACGTCACCGGGGGTGAGCCCGATCCAGTACATCGTCGACAGGTGCCCGACCGGATAGCTCTGGTGCGTATGCAGCACGAGCTTGGGCTTGGACGTCGTGCCCGACGTGAAGTAGAGCAGCAGCGGGTCGGTCGCGCGGGTCGGCGCGTCGGGGCGAAGCGCGACCGGGAACCGATCGGCGTCGTCGTGACTCGTCCAGCCGGGCTGCGCGGCGCCGACGCAGATCCGTGTGTAGCCGCCGGGCACCTCGGCGAACTTCGGCGCGTGCGCGCTCGCCGCGACGACGTGCCGCACGCGGCCGCGATCGATGCGGTCGCGCAGGTCATCGGCCGTCAGCAGGGAGGTTGCCGGGATGACCACCGCCCCGAGCTTCATCGCCGCGAGCATCGTCTCCCACAGCGCGAGCTCGTTGCCCAGCATCAGCAGGATGCGGTCGCCCCGCCCGACGCCGAGACTCCGCAGGTGATTGGCGACCTGCGACGAGCGCTCCGACATCTGGCGAAACGACCGCCGGTGCTCGCTGCCGTCCTCCCCGACGATCCACAGCGCCGGAGCGTCGTTGCCCTGTGCCATCGCATCGAAGTGATCGAGCGCCCAGTTGAAATGCGAGAGCTCCGGCCAGCGGAAATC
>JBLMVY010000064.1:0-3124 GCA_050256935.1 Candidatus Levyibacteriota bacterium
CGAGCCTGACCTTGAGGCCGATCTTCGCCCACATCGACGTCAGCGCCTGGCAGATCAGCGCGTCGTTGATGTAGCGGTCGTTCGGGCAGTCGAGCGTCACCTCGAAGCCGTTCGGGTAGCCTGCCTCCTTCAGCAGCGCTTTCGCCTTTCCGACGCTGAAGGGCGGCACCTTGATCGTCGGATCGTAGCCGTAGATCTCCGGCGTGATCAGCTCCCCGGTCGGGATCGACTGGCCCCGCATCAGCGTGCGCCTGAGCGCCTCGCGGTCGACCGCCATGTTGAGCGCCTGCCGCACACGCAGGTCCTTGAACGGATTCTTGCCCTTGACGTTCGAGTACAGGAGCTCGTCGCGCTTCTGGTCCATGCCGATGAACACGGTGCGGCTCTCCGTGCCCTCGACGACCTTGACGTTCGGGTCGGACTTGAGCTTGGGCAGGTCCTGCGGCGGCGGGTCGAGCACGAAGTCCACCTCGCCGGAGAGCAGGGCGGCGGTGCGCGTGGCCGCCGACTTGATCGGCGTGTAGACGATCTCGGTGACGTTGCCCTCCATCTTGCCCCACCAGTGCGGGTTCGCCTCCATCACGGTCTTGACGTCGGGCTCGCGCGATTTCAGCACGTAGGGGCCGGTGCCGTTGGCGTGGCTGACCGCGTAGGTCTCCTCCTTCGCCAGGTAATCCTGCACGTCGACGACGTTGTGCTTCTCGCACCACGACTTGCTCATGATGCGCACGTCGGTCAGCTGGCGCAGCAGCACCGGCGCGGGGCCGTCGGTCATGATGTCGACGGTGAGGTCGTCGACCTTCTTCGCATCGGTGACCCCCACCAGGTAGGACTTGGTCATCGAGCGCTTGGAGAGCTGCCGGTGGATCGAGAACACCACGTCATCGGCGGTGAACGGCTCGCCCTCCTGGAACTTGACGTTGGGCCGGAGGTGGAAGCGCCACTGGGTCGGCGTCACCTGCTCCCACTTGACCGCGAGCTGGGGAACGACGTTGAACTTCTTGTCGTACTGGACCAGCGATTCGTAGACGTAGGCGTTGAAGGTGTTGTTGAAGCTCTCGTTCTGGGCGTAGGGATCGAAAGTCAGGATGTCGCCCTGGCTTGCCCAGCGGAACGTCGCCGCGTGACCGGGCGCTGCCGCCAGCATCGTCGCCAGCAGCGCCGAAACGCACAGACTCACTCCCTTGCGCATGTGTCCTCTCCTGTAATGGCCCTGCCTGGAACCGGGCTTGCAGCCCGGAGGGTGGTCGACCGCCGCTCAAGGCCAAGCATGATGGCGAACCTCGATCGCAGCGTCAATGCGCATGGCGCGTCGCCGCGAGCGCAGCGGCGACCCGCGCCGCCGCCGCCTCGGCCATGTCGCCGGCAAAGCTGTCGAGGGTCTCGACCGCCATGCCGCGCAGCCACGTCAGCTGCCGGCGCGCGAGCTGCCGCGTCGCGGCGATGCCGCGCTCGCGCAGCTCGCGCGTGCTGCCTCCGGACACCAGGAATTCGAGCACCTGCCGGTACCCGACGCAGCGCATCGACGGCAGCGCCGGGCCGAGCGCGTAGCGCTCGCGCAGGGCGCGGACCTCGTCGACGAGGCCGCGTTCGAGCATGGCGTCGAAGCGCTCGGCGATGATCCGGTGCAGCCGCAAGCGGTCGCCCGGCAGGAGCGCGATGACCACCGTCGGGCCGAGCGTGGACCCCGCGGCGCGGGCGCCCTGCATCGAGGACAGCGGCCTGCCGGTCAGGGCGTGGACCTCCAGCGCGCGCTGGATGCGCTGCGAATCGGTGGGCGCGAGGCGCGCGGCCGTCTGTGGATCGACACGCGCGAGCTCCGCATGCAGCGCGGGCCAGCCCAGGGCCTTCGCGCGTGCGTCCAGCGCCCCGCGCAGGGCCGGGTCGGCCGCGGGCAAGGCGCTGAGCCCCTCGGTCAGCGCCTTGAAATAGAGCATCGTCCCCCCGGCGACGATGGCGACGCGGCCGCGCGCCCGGATCGCGGCGATCGCCGCAACCGCGTCGCGCTGGAACCGCGCCGCCGAGTAGGCTTCGGTCGGCTCGATCAGGTCGAGCAGGTGATGCGGGACCTCGGCGCGCGCGGCCGTGTCGGGCTTGGCGGTGCCGATGTCCATGCCGCGGAACACCTGCGCCGAGTCGGCGGTGACGATCTCTCCGCCGAAGCGCAGCGCCAGCGCATGCGCCAGCGCCGACTTGCCCGATGCGGTCGGGCCCATCAGCAGCACGACGGGCGTCACGATCGGCGGCCCTAGCGCCCGCGCATGAACAGCCGGTCGAGGTCCGCGAGGGAGAGCTGGTACCACGTCGGGCGCCCGTGGTTGCACTGCCCCGCACGCTCGGTCGCCTCCATGTCCCGCAACAGCGCATTCATCTCGGCGATCGTCAGGCTGCGGTTGGCGCGAACCGCGCCGTGGCAGGCCATCGTCGACAGCAGCTCGTCGCGGTGCGCATCCAGCGCGCGCGATCCGCCGAACTCGCGGATGTCGTGCAGCACCGCACGGGCGAGCGCGACGGCGTCGGCGTCGCGCAGCGGCGCCGGGATCCCGCGCACCGCGAGGGTCGTCGGGCCCATCGGCGACACGTCGAAACCCAGCGCCTCGAGCGCTTCGGCGTGCTCGGCGGCGGCAGCGAGCTCGAGCGGATCGGCGGCGAAGGCGGCCGGCACCAGCAGGGGCTGCACGGGCACCCGGCCGTCGAAGCTCGACTTCAGCGCCTCGTAGACGATGCGCTCGTGGGCGGCGTGCATGTCGACCAGCACCAGCCCGGCGCGGTTTTGCGCGAGCACGTAGACCCCGTGCAGCTGGGCGAGGGCGAATCCCAGCGGATGGGGGTCCTCCCCCGCATCCGGCGGGGCGATGGCGGTACCGCCGATCGCAGCACCCGCAAGCGCCGCGATGTCCGCGGCCGTCGCGCCATCCGCCTGCGCCGGCGCGGCGTCGTCGCGCACATCGTCGCGCAACCCGAACAGCCGCCGGTAGAACGCCGCCGGCTCGCCGCCGGCGAACGGCAGTCCGCGCTGCGGCCCGATGCGGTCGAGGATGCCCGCCCGGGCGCCGGGGCCACCCGCTGCATCGCCGCCTGCTTCCGGCACGCGCGGCGGCAGCCGCGCCGCGGCGAGCCCGAG
>JBLMVY010000065.1:0-5445 GCA_050256935.1 Candidatus Levyibacteriota bacterium
CCGCTTCCGGTCAGACGCGCCGGAACATCGTCCGCCGGGTGTTGACGAAGGTCGGGCGCACGCGGCTGCTCCACGGCGTCCCGCGCACCGCGAGCCACGGCGGGCTGCCGAGGATCTCGGGACGCGCGAGGTCGCAGCAGGCGCGGTAGCGCGTAGAGCATCTCCTACGACGCCTCGCCGGGAGTGAAGCTGCGTCCCGGCAGCGAGCGGGAACCGCCGCTGCGACCCGAAGACCTGCACGTGAGCGTCGCTGGCCAGACGTGAAGCGCATGGGTAGCATGGCAGCGATGCGCGAATTCGATCGCGTGGCGCCACCGCGAGGTTCGGGTGGACCCGACGCAGGTTGTCCATGGCGTGCGCGTCGTCGACGCCGGCGGATTCACCCGCTCGCCTCGCCGATCGTGCGCAACGCCCTGGCGCTCGCCATCCCCCATGCTCGGCTGCAGACCCGCTTGATGCGGGATACCGCGGCACTGCTCGGGGAACTCGATTTCTCCGCACTCGACCACGCCGTGAGGCCCTGACATGGATGCACTTCCCTACAAGACTGCGCTGATCGTCGGCGCCGGGACGGGGCTCTCGGCCTCGCTCGCGCGCCTGCTGCGCGAGCGCGGACTCGCGGTGGCGCTCGCCTCGCGCCGGCCTGCCGCATTGGATCCGCTGTGCACCACGATCGGCGCAACCGCGTTCGGCTGCGATGCCCAGGACGAAGGCCAGGTCGCGCAGCTGTTCGACGCCGTCGATCGGAAGCTCGGGCCGCCGGATGTCGTGGTCTACAATGCCGCCGCCCGCGCTCGCGGGCCCCTCACCTCCCTCGACCCGGCCGAAGTTCGGCGCGTGCTGCTGGTCAATGCCTTCGGCGGCTTCGCCGTCGCGCAATCCGCGGCCACCCGGATGCTGGCCCGCGGCGGCGGCGCGATCCTGTTCACCGGCGCGTCGGCGAGCGTCAAGGGTTACGCCGAGTCGGCGCCTTTCGCGATGGGAAAATTCGGGCTGCGCGGGCTCGCGCAGAGCATGGCCCGGGAGCTCGCCCCGCGGGGCATCCACGTCGCGCATTTCGTGATCGATGGGGCGATCCGGCGCAGCGGACAGCCGGCCGAGGATCCGCCCGACTCGAGGCTGGATCCCGACGCGATCGCGCGCACCTATATGCACGTGCTCGAGCAGCCGCGCAGCGCCTGGACCTGGGAGATCGAGCTGCGGCCCTGGGTCGAGCGCTTCTAGGGACCACCGCCCGATCCCGGGGTCGCGGCACGCGACTTGTGTCCGTCGCCCCCCGCCCCCATCTGGACAGCCGTGAAAATCCCGACCTGACGACGACTGACTGACGACGACTGACGACATGACTGCGATCAACGTTACGCGCGCCAATTTCGACGAAGTGGTGGTGCAGGGTTCCGGACGGCGCCCGGTCCTGGTCGACTTCTGGGCGCCCTGGTGCGGACCCTGCCGCTCGCTCGGTCCGATCCTCGACCGCGTCGCCGCCGACTACGAGGGCCGCATGACCCTGGTGAAGCTCAATACCGAGGACGAGCCCGAGCTCGCCGGAAGCTTCGGGGTGCGCAGCATTCCGAACTGCAAGCTGTTCGTAGACGGCCAGGTCGTCGACGAATTCACCGGCGCCCTGCCCGAATCGGCGATCCGCGACTTCCTCGCGGCCGCCCTGCCGTCGCCCACGGCCCCGCTGGTCGCCGCGGCCAGGGCCCTGGTGGCCACGGGGCATGCCGATGCCGCGCTGCTGAAGCTCGACGAAGCGGGCGCGATCGACGCGCAGGACGAGGACCTGCTGCTGACCCGGATCGAGGCCCTGCTCGCGCTGGACCGCGCCGCGGAGGCCCAGGCGCAGATCGGCGAGATCGATGCCGCGCGGCGCGTGCTGCGCGACGAGCGCAGGTTCACCGGCCTCAAGGCGCGCGCGGCGTTCGCCGGCGACGCCGGCAGCGACCTCGCCTCGCTCGCGCGCCGGGCGGCGGCAGCGCCTGCCGATTGCGAGGCGAAGCTCACCTATGCGCGGGCGCTGGCGGCGAAAGGCGACTACGAGCAGGCACTCGAGGAACTGCTCGCGATCGTCCGCACCGACCGCAAGTTCGGCGACGACATCGGTCGCAAGACGATGCTGACGGTGTTCGCGGCCCTGCCCGGCGACAGCGACCTCGTGCGCCGCTACCGGCGCGAACTCGCGAGCGCGCTGAACTGACCGACCGGGGCCGTCTCAGCCGGTGCTGCGCAGCGCCAGCAACGCCTCGAAAAGCTCGGGCTCGTCCCAGGGGACGTCGGACGGATAGTCGGTCAGATACGAGCTTTCAGGATCCCGCAGCCATTCGCCGGGGAAGAACACGCTGATGCCTTCGTCCCCCTCGGCGATGTCCGCACCCGAGGTCGAGGGCCGTCCGTGCAGGCCGGCATACAGCGCTGCGCAGAAATCGACGTTGCGCGCGCTGCCGCGGTGGGAGGCAGGCGTGATGCGCCGGTTGAGCTCGAGCAGGCAGGGCTCGCCACCCCGATCGGGGACCACGAATTCCGCGAAGAAGTGACCGCTGATCGCAAACCCCCTGACCAGCCGCGCCGTGATCTCGCGCAGCGCCGGTGACCGGAAGTAGCGGGCGACCGTCGGCGGTCCCACCGGTTCGGGATGGGCGACGACCTTCTCGCCCGCATAGCCGGCGATCAGATCGCCGCGCCACGCCGTCGCGATGTAGTACTGGATGCGTCCCGGTATGTGCGCCTGCGCCAGGTGACGGTGGGCGACCCTGCGTACGGGATCCTGCGCGTTGGCCCGGGTGAACGTCTCGAACGCGCGCGCGAGCGCGGTGCCATCGGCGCAGATCGCCACGCCCTGCCCCGCGAAGCCGTGCGCCCGCTTCAACACCACGGGATAGCCGGCAACCGCGGCAAAGGCCTCGGCCTGCCGCGGCGTGTCGGCCACGGCCCAAGGCGGGACCCGGATGCCCAGCGCCTCCGCCGCCGGCGGCATCAGCGTCTTGTCCACGCTCGCCTCGTAATGCCCGGGATCGCCGAGCGACTGCCTGATCAACGCCGATACCCGCAGCGCAAGCTCGGGCCGCAGCAGGTTTCGGCCGTCCTGAACGATCATGTGCAGCAGCCGGAACGCCATGTCGTCGCAGGGCACGACGATGCGCGGCGACATCGCCTCGACCATCCCGCCCAGCGCGATCGCCCACTGCGCCGGCGTCGCGTCGTCGGGCAGGTAGCCAATCCTGGACACGTAGCGGCTCTTCTCCGCGAGCGCGTTACGCGGCGTCAGCAGGCCAACCTCGAACCCGGCTTCAGCGAGGGCGCGCGGAATGCGCGCGGTACCCAGCCACCGCGTGGCGGTGGATGCGAGGAGCAGCGGCGTTCGGCTCTGCACTTCCATGGGTCCCGGATTCGAAGTCGCAGCAGAGCCCAGATCGTACCAAGGGCGCACGCATCGCCGCGGTTGACCGGTGGGCACCGCGCACCGATACTGAAGCGCAAGGCGGATTGCCGCGTCGGCGGGCGGGTGTGCATGAAGAGGATCTGGACCATCGTCGTGTTCCTGCTGACGCTTGGCGCCGGCACCGGTGTCGCGGTCGCGCAACCTGCCGCGCCGCAACCGATCGACATTCCTCCGTGGTTCGCAACGACCTTCCTCGACTTTCGCGAGGACATCGCCGATGCGGCGCGCGAGCACAAGCGGCTGCTCGTCTACGTCGGCCAGGACGGCTGCCCCTATTGCGCGAAACTGATGGGCGTGAATTTCTCCCAGCGGTCGATCGTCGAGACCACTCGCAGGCATTTCGTCGCGATCGCCCTCGACCTGTGGGGCGATCGCGACACGACCTGGGTCGACGGGAGCGCGATGCCGGAAAAGGCGCTGGCGAAAAAGCTCGGCGTCCAGTTCACGCCCACCGTCCTGTTCCTCGACGAGCAGGGCAAGATCGTGGCGCGCATCGACGGCTACTTCCCGCCGCAGCGGTTCGAAGCGGTGCTCGACTACGTCGCCGGCCGGCACGAGCACGAGCAGACCCTCGCCGCCTGGCTGCAGGCGCATGTGAAGGAAGCGGCGAGTCCGACGCTGCACGACGAGCCGTTCTTCATGACACCGCCCTACGAGCTCGCCCATCGCCCGGGAGGCAAGCCCCTCGCGGTGATCTTCGAGACCGTCGACTGCCCGGCCTGCGACGAGCTCCACCGCGAAGGCTTCACCCGCAGCGAGGTGATGGCCCAGGTCCGGCGCTTCGACGTCGCGCGCTTCTCGACGTCCGCGGCGACGCCGCTGGTCGCGCCCGACGGCGAGCGCACGACGGCGGCGCAGTGGGCGCGCAAGCTGGGCATCATCTACGCGCCGTCGGTGGTGTTCTTCGACGCCGCGGGCCGCGAGGTGTTCCGCATCGACGCCTACCTGCGTCCTTTCCACTTCTCCTCGTCCTTCGCCTACGTCGCCGACCGCGGCTACCTGTCCGAGCCGTCGTTCCAGCGCTGGCTGCGCGCGCGCGCCGATCGCCTGCGCGAGGAAGGCAAGACGGTCGACCTCTGGAACTGAGCCGGGCGTCGCAAACGGCTGGCCGTCTTGGCCGCCTCCCTGCCCGGGTGTTAATCTCGCGCTCCGACAATCGGCGCGAAACGCGTCATCCAGAGGAGGAAGACCGGTGCTCACCCAGAGGAAAATCGCCGCTGCGGCATTCGCGCTCGCCTTGAGCGCCACGTTCGCGGGCGCGGCTGCAGCAGACAACTACGGCATCAACGTCATCCTGCCGCAGACCGGCGGAGCGTCGTTCCTCGGCAAGGCGGAAATGCACGCGCTCGAGCTGGTGCAGAAGACGGTGAACGCCAGCGGCGGCATCCACGGCAAGCAGCTGCACTTCAAGTTCTACGACGACCAGTCGAGTCCCCAGACGGCCGTGCAGATGGCGAACCAGGTCCTTGCGACCAAGCCGTCGGTCATGATCGGCCCTGCGATCGTCGCCATGTGCAACGCCGTCGCGCCCCTGGTGAAGGAAGGTCCGGTGATGTACTGCATGTCGCCCGGAATCCATCCGCCGGCGGGCAGCTACGTGTTCACCTCGAGCGTGTCCACGCACGATCTCGAGAACGCGCTGATCCGCTATTTCCGGATGAAGGGCTGGACGCGCATCGCGCTCATCACCAGCACCGATGCGAGCGGCCAGGATGCCGAGCGCGGCGTCGACGAGGCCCTGAAGCTCCCGGAGAACAAGGACGTCAAGCTGGTCGAGCGTGTGCACTTCAACCCCACCGACGTCAGCGTCGCGGCGCAGATCGAGCGCGTCAAGGCCGCGAAGCCGCAGGCGTTCATCGCCTGGAGCACCGGCGCGCCGATCGCGACGGTGTTCAAGGGCATCGTGCAGGCCGGACTCGACGTTCCGGTGGCCACCACCGACGGCAACATGACCTACGCCCAGATGAAGCAGTACGCGGCGTTCCTGCCCAAGCAGCTCTATTTCC
>JBLMVY010000066.1:0-18950 GCA_050256935.1 Candidatus Levyibacteriota bacterium
CCTGAAGAGGATCGACACCTTCGTCGAGATGTCGTGGCTGCGTGCAAGCTGCCGACCGATGTCCATCGCAATGTCCCGCCCCGAGATTTTCTATCGGTTCGCATCCTGCGCTCGATCGGTCGATGCCACTTTGACCATGGTCAACCGCGGCATCGGAGGTACCGGGAGCGGATGCCGCCGCGCGCTGTGGCAGTCTGCCGGGGCTGTGGCCGTCCGCCGGGGGCGCGGCAGGCCAGCCGGGTTGGTGGTAAATTCTGCGGCGAAGAGCCGCGCCCGGACCGGGCGACCCACTGCGCTGCGGCGGAAGCGCGGCCTCGCGGGAGGAGGAGGAACGCAATGAACCCGAACCAGGCGCTCTGGGAAAAGGGCGATTTCACGAGAATCGCGGCGAGCATGCGGGAAAGCGGCGAGGCCGTCGTCGAAGGCCTCGGCGCCATCGAGGGGCTCAGGGTGCTGGACCTCGGCTGCGGCGATGGCACGACGGCCGTGCCGGCGGCCCGGCGCGGCGCGCAGGTGCTGGGCGTCGACATCGCCCGGAACCTGGTGGCGGCCGGGAACGACCGCGCCAGGGCGCATGGCCTGACGAACTGCACCTTCACGCAGGGCGATGCGGCCGACCTCGGCGACCTCGACGACAAGTCGTTCGACATCGTCATGAGCATCTTCGGAGCGATGTTCTCCCCGCGGCCGTTCGACGTGGCGAAGGAGATGGTTCGCGTGACCCGGCCCGGCGGCCGGGTGGTGATGGGGAACTGGATTCCCAACGATCCGACGCTGGTGGCGCAGATCCTGAAGATCAGCTCCGCCTATTCGCCGCCGCCTCCCGAGGGCTTCATCAGCCCGATGACCTGGGGCGTCGAAGGCAACGTGATCGAGCGATTCGCGGCGGCCGGGATACCGCGGGAGAAGGTCTCGTTCTCCCGGGAAACCTACACCTTCAGGTCTTCCCAGTCGCCGGCCGCGTTCGTCGCGGACTTCCGGGACTACTACGGGCCCACGATGAATGCGTTCGCCGCGGCCGAGCAGGCCGGCAGGGCGTCGGACCTGCAGCGGGAACTCGAAGCCCTGTTCGAGCGCGAGAACCGGAGCAGCGGCAACGTCACCACGACCATTCCCGCGACCTTCCTGAAGGTCACGGTGGCGGTCTGAACGCCCGGCCCCGCCGCCCGACCGCCAAGGCATGACGATGAACCAGGGCACTGGCCAACCGGCCCCCTACCCGGTCGCCTATGACGTCGAGCCCCAGCTGCACGATCGCAACCGGCTCACCGTCTTCTTCCGGATCATCCTGGCAATCCCGCAGCTGATCCTGGTCGGAGGGCCGGGCCTCGGCCTTGGCGGCGGTTGGTGGGCCTGGGAATCCCCGCCGCATGGCAGCTGGGCGTGGGGCTTTCACTGGGGTGATGGCGGCATCCTCGGTGCGGTCGCCTGCGTCATGGCGATCCTCGCCTGGTTCGCCATCCTGTTCGCGAGCACCCATCCGCGCGGGCTGTGGGACTTCACCTGCTTCTTCCTGGCCTGGCGCGCACGCGTCGCCACCTACGTCGCGCTGCTGCGTGACGAGTACCCGCCGTTCGGCCAGGATCCTTACCCGGTGCGCTTCGAGGTCACTTATCCGGACGCGCCGCGAGACAAGTGGTCGGTGGGCCTGCGGATCTTCTACGTGATCCCCCACGCCATCGTCCTGTTCTTTCTCGGCATCGCGTGGTTCGTCACCGCCGTGATCGCATGGTTCGCAATCCTGCTCACCGGGTCCTATCCGGAGGGACTGTACGCGTTCGCGGTCGGGTACCTGCGCTGGTCGCTGCGCGTGGAATCCTACCTCCTGCTGCTGCGCGACGAGTACCCGCCGTTCTCGTTCGCGCCCTAGGCCTGGTCGAGGAAGCGGACACGACCCGTCGCGAGGTCGTACACGGCGCCCACCAGCCTCAGATCGCCCTGCGCCGCGCGCGCCCTCCCTTCGGGGGATTCGAGCAGCTGCCGAACGGTCCAGCGCACGTTGGCCTCGACCCCCGTGCTCAGCAGCGCCGCGGGAGGGAGCGTCGGGTCGAGATCGTCCAGCGCGGGCGCGATGTTCTCCAGCAGCAGGGTGATCCGGCTGCGATGGCGAGCGCCATGGAACTTCTCGGCGATGGCCGCTTCCACCGCCCCGCAGCCCTCGTGCCCGAGGACCACGAACAGCGGCGTGTGCAGGTGGGTGCCGGCGTACTGCAGCGTGCCGGCGATCGCGGGGCCGAGCACGTTTCCCGCCACGCGTATGACGAACAGCTCGCCGAATCCGGCATCGAACAGCAGCTCCGGCGGCACCCGGCTGTCGCTGCAGCCAAGGATGGTGGCGTAGGGCTGCTGCCCTTTGACGAGCTCCCGCAGGACGTCCGTCTGCACGGTCGGAAAGCGTGCACGTCCGGCAACGAAGCGCGCGTTCCCTTCCTTCAGGCGGCGTAGCGCCTCGTCCGCAGTGCAGACAGGCTGGGGCGGGGGCCGATGGCTGGCGGTCACGATGGGCAGCCGCGCGTGCGCCGTCGGAGCGTCAAAGCGTGGGCGCGTTGGAGCGTCGGCGCGGGGAGCGGGACGTCAACGCAGGCAATAGATGTGATACTTGCCGTCACGCAACTCGGCGCCTTCGAGCTCTCCCTCGAAACCCGGAAACCGCTCACCCCATTCCTCCAGGCCGCGGATGTACTGCAGCCAGGGCTCGTCGGCGCCGCCGACGTTCTCCCCGGGCATGACCACGGGGATCCCCGGCGGATACGGTATGACGCCGACGCCGACGATCCGGTTGGCCATCCTGTCGAGTGGCAGCACTTCGGCTTCGCCGCGCATCAGCCTGCGGAAGGCTTCGCGCGGAGGCATGACGGGCGTCGGAAGGCGGCTGTACGCCTGCCCCTGCCAATGGCCCTGGCGGCTCTTGCGCATGTGCTCCCACATCTGGTCGCCGAGGTCGCGCAGGCCGAGGTTCCGATAGCGCTCGGGCGCCGCGGCCGCGACCTTGGGCAGCGCCGTGGCAAGCGCGACGTTGGCGTCGTAGTCGGTCTTGAAATCCAGCAGCGTGTTGACGAGGGTGCCCCATTTCCCCTTGGTCACGCCCATGGAGAACAGGAACAGCACCATGTGATCGGTCGTGCGCGAAGGGATGATCCCCTGGCGAGCGAGGTACGCCGAGACGATGGCGGCGGGGATCCCCTGCGGGGCGAGCGTGCCATCGTCCTGCATCCCCGGGCAGATCACGCCCGGCTTGATGGGATCGAGCAGGCACCACCCCTCGTCCAGGTCGGCGAATCCATGCCACGCGTCGCCGGGCTTCAGCACCCAGCACCCGGGGTCCGTCGTGAGGAGCTCGCGCGGCGCCTCGTCGAACGGCACGCTATTGCCGGTCTTCGGGTCGACAACATGCCCGGCGTTCCACGGCGCGAAGAACCATTGTCCCTTGGCTGCGAACTCGTGGTGGCAACGCGCGAGGGCGATGCGGAAGTCGACAGCCTCCTCGATGACCTCCTGCGTCAGCGTGTAGCCGCTGGTCCCGTCCATCATCGCCGTGGCGACGTCGTTCGAGGCGATGATGCCGTACAGCGGCGACGTGCTGGCCTGCGCACAGTACGACTCGTTGAAGCGGTGGTGGTCGATGGCATTGCGCCCGTAACGCACGTGCAGGAACGACGCCTGCGACAGCGCGGCGAGGAGCTTGTGGGTCGAATGGGTGGCGTACACCGTCGGCCCGTCCGCCGGATGGTCGGCGGGATCGCCGAACATCGCATGCCGGTCGCGGTACATCGGGTTGAACCGCGCGTACGCATACCAGGCTTCGTCGAAGTGAACATGGTCGACCGTCGGCGCCAGGAGCTCCGATGCGCGCTTCGCGTGGTAGCACATGCCGTCGTAGGTCGAGTTGGTGACCACGCTGTAGACGGGCCTGGCTCCGGCGGCCTGCGCGACCAGGGGGTTGGCGGCGATGCGCTGCGCGATTGACTCCGGCGCGAACTGACTGGGGCTGATCGGGCCGATGATCCCGTAGCGGTTGCGCGAGGGCACGTAGAACACCGGGATGCCCCCGCTCTGGATCAGCCCCTGCTCGATCGACTTGTGGCAGTTGCGATCGCAGAGCGCGATCTCGCCGTCGCCGACGACCGCGTTGAAGATGACCCGGTTCGACGCCGACGTGCCGTTCAGCACCGAATACGAGCGGTGGGCGCCGAACACCCGCGCCGTGTTGCGCTCGCTCTCGCCGATCGGTCCGCTGTGCCCCAGCAGCGACCCGAGCGCGGCGCGCTCGATGCCCGTGTCGGTGCGAAAGAGGTTCTCGCCGTAGAAGTCGAAGAACACCCTGCCGACCGTCGACTTGGTGAACGCGATCCCGCCCTGGTGCCCCGGCGCCGCCCACGAGTACTCCTTGTCGCGGTCGTAGGCGAGCATTGCCCGCAGGAACGGCGCCATGATGCCTTCGGCGTAGCGCTCGATCGCCGCGATCGCACGCCCCGCGATGAAGGCGGCGGTGTCCTCGAGCTTCCAGACGAATTCGTCGGCGAGCTGCATCACCTCGATGGTGAGCGAGCGTCTCGCCACCCGCCCGGCCATCAGGAACACCGGCACGTGCTCGTTTCTGCGCCGGAGATCGCGCAGCAGCTCAGTCGCGGCGCGATGCGCCCCGGCATCGCCCTGGCCGAGGTTCCAGTCGACGAAGACGCAGTGGATCGCAGCATCCGACCCGACGACGGCGATGCCGTCGTCCGCCGACGCCGACTCGACGACCTCGAGCCCGCGCGCGCGGAGCTCCTCGACGATCCCGGCGACCGCGCGGCCGCCGGCGGTCCCCGGGTGCATGACGTCCTCGTCCACGACGAGCACCCGGCGCTTCAGTGCAACATTGGTTCGTCCGATCATTGCCGACCCCTGCCCCTTGCCCTAGGAAACGGTCATTCCTTGACGCAGTCGACCATCCAGATCTTCCGCCCGTCCCGGTACTCGAAGCGAAGTCCGTGGATGTCGCTCTCGAACCCGGGGAAATGCTCGTCGGTGTCCCGCGCGTACTTCAGGTACTCGATGATCGAAGCCGTCTTGAAGCGCTCGCCCGGCATGATCAGCGGAATGCCCGGCGGATAGGGGACGAGCATGACCGCCGTGATCCGCGACTTCAGCTTCTCGATGGGCACCGGCTCGACCCGTCCATGGACCAGATGATCGTAGGCGTCCGCGGGCTTCATCGCCGGCTCGGGAAGCTCCGTGTACATGGCATTCATCGCATGCGCAGTGTCGTTGCTGCGATAGCTCTCGTGCAGCGCCTGGCAGAGGTCGCGCAATCCCCAGCCGGCGTAGGTGCGTCCACCTGCCGCAGCGATGCTCGGCAGCGATTTCGACAGCGGCGCGTTGCGGTCGTAGTCGGTCTTGAAATCGACCAGGGCGTCGACCATCGTGCTCCACTTGCCGCGTGTGATCCCCAGCGAGAACAGGATCAGGAAGCTGTAGAGACCGGTCTTCTCCACCACCAGGCCGTGCTCCCACAGGTACTTGCTCACCACGGCCGCCGGGATGCCGGTCTTGCCGAGCTTGGCGCCCTTCTCCATCCCCGGCGTGAGCAGCGTGACCTTGATCGGGTCGAGCATCACGTAGTCGTCCGCCAGGTTCGGAAAGCCGTGCCACGACGCCTTCGGATCGAGCACCCAGTCCGCCGTCCTCGGCGCGGCAGCGAGGTCGAGGCGATCCGGCTGCCAGACCTTGAACCACCAGTCGGACTTCTTCAGGCCGCCGCCGATCGAGGCCAGGGCGCGCCGGAACCGCATCGCCTCGTCGTGGGTCTCGGCGACGATCGAGCGCCCGCTCGCGCCTTCCATCATCGCGGAACTCACGTCCAGCGAGGCGATGATCCCGTAGTGCGGCGACGTCGACCCGTGCATCATGAACGCGTCGTTGAAGCGCGAGGTGTCGATCTTCTGGGATTCCGACTCCTGAATGTGGATCATCGAGGCCTGCGAGAAGGCGGCGAGCAGCTTGTGCGTCGACTGCGTGGCGAAGACCAGCGGATGCCTGGCGCGCGGGTAGCCGCGCGGCACGCCCATGCCGTGGCGACCCGCATAGAACTCGTGGAATGCGGCGTAGGCATACCATGCCTCGTCGAAATGCAGTGCATCGACGCCGTCCCCGACCGTCGACTTGATCATCTCGGCGTTGTAGCAAAGACCGTCGTAGGTCGAGTTGGTGACCACCGCGATTCGCACCCGTCCCTTGGCTGCGCGCGCGATCGGGCTCGCCGCGACCTTCTTCCTGATCGCTGCGGGCGTGAACTGGTCGAGTCCGATCGGACCGATGATCCCGTAGTCGTTTCGCGAAGGCACGAAATAGATCGGCGTCGCGCCCGTCATGATCAGCGAATGCAGCAGCGACTTGTGGCAGTTGCGATCGACGATCACCAGGTCGTCGCGGCCGGCCATCGAATGCCAGACGATCTTGTTGGCGGTCGAGGTGCCGTTGGTGACGAAATACGTGTGGTCGGATCCGAACACGCGCGCGGCATATTGCTCCGCCTCCCTGACCGGCCCGGTGTGGTCCAGCAGAGAGCCCAACTCGGGTACTGACACCGAAAGGTCCGAACGCACCGTGTTCTCGCCGAAGAATTCGTGCAGCGCGAATCCCACGGCTGACTTGGTGAAGCCGATGCCCCCCGCGTGTCCGGGGGTGTGCCAGGAATACGCCGATCGCTCGGCATGCCGGGTCAGTGCCTTGAAGAACGGCGGCAGGAGATTGTCGAGGTAGTCGGAAGCCGCGCGCATGACCTGCCGCGCGAGGAAGGGAACGGTGTCCTCGTACAGATAGAGGATGCTGTGAATGTTGCGCAGGGCCTCGACCACGGCCGGCGGCGCCTCCTCGATCGTTCCCTGCTCGCCGAGCGCGATGATCGGCAGGCCTGGCGCGCGCTCGTGCACCTTCTTCAACAGCGCGATATTGCGCTCGAGCCTTTCCACGTCCTTGCCCGTTCCCTCTGCGCCGAACAGGATCGCCGCCAGCCCCCGGTAGGCGCCGGCGATGATCCGCGCGTCGGAGGGGTTGTCGACGGCGATGGATTTCCAGCCGTTGCGTTCGAGTTCCTGCTGCAACTGGCGCAGGCGGGCCCCGGCGACGGTCTGCGCGCCGATCTCGCGGTGCGCGATCAGGATGGGAAACTTCGGGCTGAGATACATCGCGCTGGTCCTTTCCATGTCGCCGGTGCTAATCGGAACCGCAACCGCATCGTCGGCCGGGCTGCAAGCCTCGCCTTCGCGCCCCCTTCACTCGGGCAGTGCGCTGTCCCGGTAGAAGGCGGACGCCGCGGTGTCGAGCTTGCCGAACCACTTGGCGTAGATGCCGGCGAATTCCCCGGAGCCGAAGAGCTGGCTCAGCGTCCGATCGACGAGCAGTCGGAAGTCGTCGTCGTTGCGGCCGAGCGCCAGGGCGATCGGCTCGTAGGTGAAGTGGCGGTCGAGGACGATCAGGTCCTGCGCCGAAGGACTGCGCTTCGCGGCGTCCAGCAGGATGGCGCGATCGCCGAAGAGGACGTTGGACTGGTGATCGAGCAGCCGTCGGATGCCCGCGTCGTAGCTGTTCACCGGCACGGTCTTCGCGTCGATCTGCAGCGCATTGGCACGGCTTGCCAGCCAGTGCTCGCTGGTCGTCCCCGCGACCACCGAGAAGGTTTGCTGCTCCAGGAGCTCCGCCGGCGACCCGCGCCAGAATGGTCCGACCTGCCGTCCCTTGGACAGGACCTGGCGCAAACGGTACGAGGCGTCGGCGTTGAGCATCGCCCCGATCCCGCCCGGGTAGATCGGGATCGAGAACGCGACCTCTTTCCGCCTCGCCAGGGTGACGCTGTCGGCGCCGCACAGCAGGTCGACCTTGCCCTGCTGCACGTCGCCAAAGCGCCCCGCGAGGGTCACCGGCACCCACTCGATCGCCAGCGAGGGCAGCTGCAGCGTAGCCTTCACCTGCTCGGCGATCCTCGTGCACAGCGCGACGGAAAATCCGGCCGCCCCGCCCGTCTCGTCCTTGTAGGCGAACGGCCGCGCGTCGGTCCGATAGCCGAGGGTGATCCTGCCCGCCGCGCGGATCCGATCCAGGGTAGCGGACGATCCTTCCGCTGCCTGCGCGATCGGCAACAGCGCCATGGTGAGGAATGCGATCGCGATGGCCGCGACCTGAACTCGATGCCCGCGAGGGCTTCCCGATCCTGCGCGCTTCATGTTCTGTCTCCTGTCTACGATGCGATTCGCCGGCGATCGGGCCTATTTGACCTGCGCGCCTGCAGGCGCGCGCTTCGCGGCGAAGCGGGGTGCGATGAAGCCCCAGATCACGAAGCCGATTCCCATCGCCAGCATGCCGCCGAGCACCGCATCTTTGCCGGAAGCGTAGATCGCATAGACGCTGTAGAGCATTGCGACCAGCGCGACGAACACGTTGCCCTTGTACTTCGCTCCGGTCACCCCGGCCGTCTGCATCATCACCATCAATGCGGAGAGCGCGATGATGTAGGGAACCACGTTGGTGACGACGGCGAGATTGACCAGGACGCCGAACTGCTCGCTCAGGGTGGGCGAGATCGTCGACAGCGCCAGCAGGGTCTGGACGACCCCCATGACGATCATCCCGGTGACCGGGGCGCCCATCCTGTTCATCTTGGAGAAGAATGCCGGGAACATGCGCTCGTCCGCGGCCGATTTCCCGGTCTGGGCGATCGTGAATTGCCAGCCGAGCAGCGAGCCGAGGCACGCCAGCACCGCCAGCGCCATGATCACCGAGCCGACGGTGGGATTGAACATCTGGGCGTACGCGAGACCGAAGGGCCCGGTCGACTTCGCAAGCTCGGCATTGGGCACGATGCCCTGGATCACCGTGGTGGAAAGGATGTAGATGACCGCGGCGCCGAGGGTCCCGAAGAGGCAGGCGAGCGGCACGTCCCGCTTCGGGTTCTCGACCGCGGCCGAGTTCTGCGCCGCCGATTCCATGCCGAGGAACGCCCACAGGGTCAGCGCGATGCTCGATCCCATCCCTTCCGCCAGGCTGAGCCCCTGCGGATTCCAGGCCGCAGCGAAGGTATCCGCCTTGAACCAGAACCAGCCGATGATCGAGAGCAGACCGACCGGGATGATCACCCCCCAGACCGTCACCGAGCCGATGCGCCCGGTGATCGACGGCCCCCCGAAATTGGCCACGGTGGTGATCCACAGCAGGGCGATCACCCCGATGCAGGTCGAAATCGGCGTCGACGACAGCCAGGGAAAGAAGGTCGCAAGGTAGCCCACCGCGGAGATCGCGATCGCCACGTTGCCGATCGCGAGCGACAGGAAATAGAGATAGAAGACGGTGAAGTATCCGGACTTCCCGTAGCCGTCCTCGGCGTAGGCCGACATGCCGCCCTCGCGCTGGTTGAACAGGCCGGCCTGCGCGAACCCGTAGGCGATCGCCATCGACCCCACCGCCGTCACGATCCACGAAAGCAGCGAGATCGCGCCCACCTTCGCCATGTTCGTCGGCAGCATGATGATCCCCGACCCCATCATGTTCACCGCAACGATGAACGTGAGCTGGACCAGACTCATTTTCTTCGGCTGTTGCATGGTGCTCCTCCTGCGTTCCTCGTCGCGATGCCTACTCACGGACTGCGTAGGTGTAGAACTTGATGCGGCCGTCCACCCGTTCCTGGAACACGCCCTGCACCTCGTAGTTGAAGCCGGGGAAACGGTTGAACGACTCCTGAAAGGCCAGGAAGTAGTCGAGCATGGGCCGCGCCCTGTCGTCCCAGCGCTCGCCGGGGACCACGACGCCGATGCCGGGCGGATAGATCAGGGCGAGCGTCGCGGAGATGCGCCCGCCGATGTCTTGCAGTGGCAGGTAGTCGACGTCGTTCGCGACCAGCGCCTCGTAGGCGTCCTTCGGCGACATCGCGAGCTCCGGGAAGCTCGACGCCCGGAAGCACAGCCGCTGGAGCTCCTTGACGTTCGCCTGGCGATAGAAGTCGTGCATCTCGTTGCAGACCTGCCGCAACGTGTAACCCGCGTATCGCTCGTCGTGCGCCGCGCAGACCGTGGGCAGCACTTCCGGCAGCGGCGCGTCGCGGTCCCACAGGTTCTTGAACCTGACGAGCTTCGCCAGCAGCGTGTTGAGCTTGCTCTCGTCCTCGGCCGGGGTCATCAGGAAGAGCAGGCTGTTGAGGTCGCACTTCTCCGGGACGATGCGCTGCTCGCGCAGGTAGTTGGCGACCACCGTGGCCGGCACGCCGAAATCCAGGTATTCGCCGCTCTTGCGGTCGATCCCCGGCGTGAGCAGCGTGAGCTTGTTGGGGTCCACCATCGCGTAGCCATCGCCATAGCCCGAGTAGCCGTGCCAGGCGCTCCGGCGGCCGAAGTTCCAGCACTGCTGCTCCCGCTTGATGACGTCGGTGGGAAGCTGCTCCCAGGGAATGTCGGCGGTGTCCTTGGCGAATCTCGAGCCGCGCAGCGTCACGGTATCGGGCACGAACGGATCGAAGAACCACCGCTCCTCGGCGCTGCGCCCGGTGCGCTCGTAGTAATGGCCGAACTCGCGCAGCTTCTTCCGCGTCTCGATGCCGAGCTCGATGCAGCGGTCCCACAGCATCTCGCCGCCCTTGCCCTCGTGAACCTTGGCGTTCACGTCGAGCGACGCGAACAGCGGGTAGAACGGGGACGTCGATGCGTGCATCAGGAAGGATTCGTTGAAGCGCTTGTGCTCGATGAAGCGCTTCTGGTCGCGGATATGCTCGTCGCGCTTGTGGATCTGGGACGCCTGCGAGAAGCCTGCGCCCTGCTTGTGCACCGATTGCGTGGAGAACAGGCCGGGCATTTCGGGGCCCAGGTTCGCGAGGCGCATCGGACTGTGGTCTTCGAACAGCGGATGGAACGCGTTGTAGCCGATCCAGGCCTCGTCCCACAGCACGTACTCGCAGAGGTGGCCGATCTTCTCCAGGACCTTGCGGACGTTGTAGATCGTGCCGTCATAGGTCGCGAGCTGGATGCAGGCGAGCCGGAAGGGGCGCTCGGCCCTGTGCCGCTGCGGGTCCTCGACCAGCGGATTCGTGCGGATCTGCTCGCGCAGGTACGACTCGTCCCAGGCGTCCCAGTCGACTGCGCCGATCATCCCGAAGGCGTTTCTCGCCGTCGGCAGGAACACGGGGATCGCCCCGGCCTGGACCAGCGCCCCCTGGTGGAGTGACTTGTGGTTGTTGCGGTCGAAGAGCACCAGGTCGCCGCGCCGCAGGACGGCGTTGGTGACCACCTTGTTCGACGTGCTGGTGCCGTTCAGGACGAAATACGTCCGGTCGGCGCCGAACACCCTGGCCGCGTAGCGCTGGGCTTCGGCCGCCGGTCCCTCGTGGATCAGCAGATCCCCGAGGTCGACGTCGGCATTGCAGAGATCGTTGCGGAAGATGCTCTCGCCGAAGTGCTTGAAGAAGAGCTGTCCCGCCGGGGACTTCCGGTAGAACTGCCCGCCCTGATGCCCGGGACAGGCGAACGCGACGTTCGCCTCGCCGTCGTAGGCCACGAGGCCGCCGAAGAACGGCGGCAGCAGGTCGCGCCCATACTTGACCAGGCTCGCCACCACCTGCTTGGCGTAGAAGGCAGGGGTCTGCTGGCCGAGGTAGATGTAGCCATCGATCTCGCCGAGGCCGCCCACGACCGCGAGATCGGAGATGCGGTGGGCATCCGCGAGTGCCCACATCGGCGTCCGGAAGCCCAGGGCCCGGACGGCTTGCGCCATCTTGCGTGCCTGCTCGCGGCGCTCCTCGCCGTCGATCATCGCGATGTACGCGCCGACCGACGCATCCTCCGAGACGTCCCGCTCCAGACGGTCGGTGACCTCGATCTCGAAGTTCTCGGCCGCGATGTGCTCGAGCAGGAGCTTGGTCTGCGGGTCCGTCGCGTCGACCATCGCCACCACGCGCAGCAACCGGTGGAACGGGATGGGGATGGTCGGCGACTTCACCGAGCGCGGAATCATCAGCCGGCTTTCCTAGCGGACGAAGTCGTACTGGACGCTCAGCTGGATCCGGGTGTCGTTGGCGCTGTTGCCATCGAATGTCTTGTAGTTGCCGAAGAGCACCTCGGCGCCGACGTTGAGCGACCCTGCCGGGTTCCAGATCAGGTTCGCCGAGTAGTACTGGCTGTCCTTGAACGACGTCGGCGACTGGAACGACTTGTTGTTCATGCCCAGGTAGCCGATCACGCCGGTCGAGCGCAGCTTGGGCGTCCAGTAGTGCGTGTAGCCGCCATATCCGCCGTACGTCTCCAGGGCCTGCAGGTTGCCGCTGGAATCCACGGCGGCGTCGAGGCCCGACCCCGTGATGTCGGAGACATAGCGGGCGATGCCCTTGCCCCAGACGCCTCCCGCCACCAGGTAATCGTCACCGACCGTCTTCAGGCTGCCGGCGAGATTGAGCCCGTAGCCGTTGGTGCTGTCGCTCGGTCCGACGCCGCTGCGCCAGCCGAGGCGCCGCCAGATGCCGGCCGCCTGGAAATGCCCGCCCTCGGCTTCATACCGGCCACGCAGCGTGATGTCGGGGAACGTCGACTTGCCCGTTCCGATCGGCGCGGTGATCTCCGCCGACGGGGCTTCCGCCGCGAGGCTGAAATTGGTGTTCTTTCCCGCCTTCCAGGTGTAGCGGGCCGCCCCCACGAACAGGTACGGTGCCGCACCCGGGCCCTCGAAATCGAGGGTGTCAGGCAGCGCATCGTTGTCCATGAACGCGCTGAAGCTGTACCCCGCACCGAAGTTCTCCAGCTGGCCGAACGCATGCCGCAGCCGGAGCTGGTAGTTGCCCGGATCGAACCCGAAGCTCGCGTTGCCGAACCAGTCGCCTTCGAAGAACAGCCGTGCCGGCCCCGCCTCGGTATCGCGCCGCATGTCGACGTTGAGCCGCGTCTGCTTCGCATGGACGGTGAACTGCGCACCGCGCTGCGTGTCCGGACCCGAGGTCGGGATCGCGGACGTCACGAAGTAGTCGTAGCTGCTGATCGGCTTGGTGTCGTAGATGAAATCGACCTTGGCGTAGCCCCCGAACTTGACCATCGTCTCGGTGCCCGGGATCTTGAAGAATCCCTTGAGCGAGGGATCGATCGGCGCGTTGTCGACGCGCTGCGCCGCGGCTTCGTCGGACTTGAGGGTCGCGGGGGGAACATAGGGCGCCGCAGCGGACGGCGGCAGCGGCTGCACGGCCTCGACCGCCGCCTTTGCTTCACCGGCCGCGGGGGCTACGGGGGCCGCAGGTGCCGCTGCCTTCTCCGCCTCCAATGCCTCGACGCGCGCTTCGAGCTTCTTGATCGTCGCCTTGAGGTCGCTCAACTCGTCGGCGTGCGCGCGCGGCACGAGCGCGAGGAGGAGCGCGGTCAGCACCAGGAGCGTTGCCGCGAACCGCGCGCGGCGCCGGCCCTCACCATCCTGGAGATGCTTCGGTCCGGCGGCGCGCACCGCGAGCGACGGCCGGGGCACTGGCTGCCCGTGATCGAGATTGCGCATCGGAGTCCCTCCCCCATGGTTGCCGGAACAGCGTCGGCAAATGGTGAGCGCGGGAAAGGCCCGCCGTCTTTGCATTTCTGGACATCCGCTGCAGCGGATGTCGGGGCGCGAAATCGTCCCGGTCGGGGCTCAGGCCTTGCGTGCGCGGAGCTTGCGATTCCTCAGCACGCACAACAGGTCGGCTGCGACATGCGCAGCCGCCAGCGCGGTGATTTCGCTCTGGTCGTAGGCGGGCGCGACCTCGACGACATCCATGCCCACCAGATTCACCGGCTCGAGGCCGCGAATGATCTGCAGCGCCTGCGCGCTGGTCAGTCCGCCGGGAACGGGCGTTCCGGTGCCGGGGGCATGGGCCGGGTCGAGGCAATCGATGTCGAAGGTCAGATAGCTGGGGCGGTCCCCCACTCGATCGAGGATCTGCTGCAGCGCAGCACCCGGGCCATGCGCGTGGATCCAGGGCGCGTCGATCACGTTCATGCCCATCCAGTCGTCATTCCAGGTGCGGATTCCGATCTGCACCGAATGCCCGGGGTCGATCAGGCCTTCGTTGATCGCACGCGCGAACATCGTCCCGTGATTGACGGTCCCCGCACCCGCGTCGGGCCAGGTGTCGCAATGGGCGTCGAAGTGGATGAGGCTGAGCGGCCGGCCGAACTTCTCGGCGTGGGCTTGCAGAAGGGGATAGGTGACGTAATGGTCGCCGCCGAAGGTGAGCATCGACGCGCCGCTGCGCAGGATCGAGCGCGCGTGCTCGACGATCGTTGCCGTGATCGTCGCCGGATCGTGGACGTCGAGCCAGCAGTCCCCGAAATCGATCACCGCGAGCGTCTCGAAGGGATCGAAGCCCCACGGAAACGGCTTGAGCTCGGCGAGCTGGACGCTGGCCGCCCGAATGGCCGCCGGTCCGAATCGGGCGCCCGAGCGAAAGGTCACCGCGAGGTCGAGCGGAATGCCACTCACCGCCACGTCCACCCCGGTCAGGTCCCGGGTGTATTTGCGGCGCATGAAGCTCAGCACGCCCGCGAAGGTGTTTTCCACGCTGCTGCCGTGGAGGCCCTCGCGACGGATGGCGCCGTCCCCGTGAATGGGCGTGCTCATCCCGCAGGCGCTCCGGTGTCGACGGGCCCCGATGCGCTGCCCATCACGCCCCGCCGCGAAACGCCCGGACGATCCAGCGCACGGCCAGATAGGCGAATTCCACCGCCACCCATACCGCGAGGGGAATCGCGACCGCGCCGATGACGAAGCTCTTTGTCCTGACGTCGAAGCCGGCGGCGGACCATCGCTCGTAGGCGACGACGCCGATCGCACCCAGAAGCCACACCGCGACCAGGATCAAGCCCAGCCGCCGCCATCCGTTCATGAACGTCGTGGTCATCGCGTTTCCCCGTCGATCCGTCATTCTGCCTCAATCCCCTGCACCCTGAGCGCAGGAGACCCGGATCGGCGCCGCGTCAGACGGACGGGCGAGTGGCTTGGCGCGCGGCGCCGCGCAACCGGCGCAGGATCTCGGCCCGGAACTCGGCGATCTGCTTGCGCATCTCGCTCTCGAGCAGGGCGGTGCCGATCACCGGAGGAATCCAGCGGTCCGGGATGAATCGACCATGACCGAAGATCCGCGTCCCGTCGCCCTCGGGCACCAGGCGGGTCGTGAACGTCGAGGCCCTCATGTCGCCGCGAATCAGCGTCGACTGGATTTCCCGGGGCGGGGTCAGCGTGATCTCGCGCAGATCGTCGAGATCGAGTCCGAAGAGGCCGATGCCGAAGTGACGGGTCTGCGCCACCTCGAGGCTGCCACCCGAGCGGGCGACGATCCGGCTCGCAGTCAGGCTCGAGACGAAGCTCGCCATGTGATCGTAATCGGTGAGGACCCCCCACGCCTGCTGCGGGGTCGCGTCGACCCGCCAGTTCAGGTCGACCACCACCGCCCCGCCGTCCCGGCGGACGGCGACGGCAATCTCCGGGGAATCCGACGCGTCTGCGGCCATGGCAGCCAGCGGAAGCGCCAGGACGAGCGCCAGCAGCCAGCGACCGGTACAGCGCCGCATCGACGAGCCCGGCGAGCGCAACGAAGCCCGGCGAAGCAGAATCGGCAACGGACTACAGTTCACCATCCAGCGGCAGCAGCGACAGGAAATCCATCTTCAACTGCCGCAAGACGCTGCTCGTCGGCTCCGATTCGTATTCCACGGGATTGCCATTCTCCTGGGTTCGCCAAACGAGTTGCGGCAGTCCGCCAGCCGCGTCCGAGCGCAGCGCCAGCTGGTAGCTGTTGGCCGGGGACGCGATCGCCTCGAAGCGCGCCGCCGCCTGTCGCGCCAAGGCCGGGCTGTCGATGATCATGCCCATCTCGGTGTTGATGCGACGCGAGCGCTCGTCGAAGTTCATCGATCCGACGAACAGCCTCTTCCGGTCGAACACGAACAGCTTGGCATGCAGCGCGTAGTGGCCGTAGGCCGCAGCCGCCGTCGTCTCTCCGCTGCCGCGCGCATTGCCCAGCCTGGCGCGGACCTCGTAGAGCTCGACGCCGTCCTCGAGCAGCGGATACCGATAGTGGACGTACCCGGCCTGCGCAATGGGCTCCGGCGTCGACTCCAGCGAGTTGGTGAGAATCGCGACGCGCACCCCGCGCTTGCGAAGGTCGGAGAGCATCTGCATCCCGTCCGCGCCTGGCACGAAGAACGGCGTGACGATCAGCAGCTCCGACCGGACCGCGCGCGCGGCGTCCATCACCGTCCGGTGCATCAGGCTGCCTGCCTCGTCCCCTTTCTCGACCTGCTTCTTGTCCGGGCTGTCATAGAGGACCTCCGCATGCGCCCAGACCAGTGGTACCCGGCCCGAAAGAACGCTGGCGAGGGGCTCGCCGGTCGCGATGCGCCGCGCGTACTCGATGCCATCCGCCTTCAGCGCTCGCCGGTGCTGCTCGAGCGACGCACGATAGGCCGCCAACCGCTCAGGCGACGTGCGCTCACCCGCGAGCGCCTCGACCGGAATCGCCAGCCGGCTGTTCCAGTAATCGTCGAAGGACGCCGAGAGCTTCCGCACGATCGGACCTGCCGCGAAGACGTCGTCGTCCCCGAACTGGGAATCCGGGTCGACCTGGAAGTACTGGTCCCCGATGTTGCGTCCGCCGACGAGCGCAATGGTGTTGTCGACCACCATCAGCTTGTTGTGCATCCGGTAGTCCAGCCGCGAAGCGTCGACGGCGAATTCGAGGTCCCGGATCAGGTCGGCGTGGCCCCGATAGCTGAAGGGATTGAAGATGCGGATGTGGATGTTCGGATGTGCGCTCAGCGCGGCGATCTGCCCGTCGCCCGACTGCGTGTCGGCGTCATCGATCAGCAGCCGGATGCGCACGCCCCGGTCGGCGGCGCGCAGCAGGGCATCGGTCAGCAACTGACCGGTGTCGTCCTGGCGAAAGATGAAGTACTCGAGGTCGATCGTCCGCTGTGCGGCGTCGATCATCTGCGCCCGGTAAAGGAAGCCGTCGACCCCGGCGGAGAGCAGGCGAAATGCGGAATTGCCGTCGTGCCCGCGCGCGGCCCGATCGAACTGTCGGGCGAGCGCGGTCTTGTCGGAGGGCGCCAGCGCGCTGGACGGCGCCTTCGGGTAGTCCGCCCCGGGCGGCAACGACGCGCAGCCGCCCGCGGCCAGGGCGATCAGGCCCGCGAGAACGACGACCAGGCCGCGGAATGTGAGACGCATCATTGGACTCGCGCGATCGTTGCCGGTCGGGAGCCGGACAATGGAGCTCCGCACGGTCGGAAGGATGCCGAACGATCGGGGGCATCGCGTCCGACCGGCCGGAACTCCATTGGCGTGGCGTGGGAGGCCGACGGCCTCAGCGGTCCGTCCTCAGCGGTCCTTCTCCACCTGGAGCTGGCTCGAGACCGACTTCACGCCTTCGGTGTTGCGTGCGATGGTCACCGCCCTTTGCGCTTCCGCGCTGCTATTGACGGTGCCATGGAGCCAGACGATGCCGTTGGCGTCGGTGTCCACCCTGATGTTCTTCAGGCTGTCGAGGTGCTCGGCCGCGAGCTTCGCCTTGACCTTGGCCGTGATGACCGAGTCCTTGACGTATGCCGAGGGTTGCCCGCGGTCCATGTCGCCGTCGGTGGCATGGGCCACCATCGGCACCAGCGCGGATCCGATCACGAAACAGGCTGTCGCAAGTTTGCGCGTCATCATCGTTTCCTTTCCCTGTCAATGTGACGAGCCCAGTCTAGGCCCCGCGGGGTGCGCAGGAATGTCGGCAGCCGACCCAAATGCCTGTAGGACGATCGAACCTCCGAAGTCGGTGAAGATTTCGCCATGTGTCGTCCGGGCCGCGCTGTCGGCGCCTCCCTGGTGGGAACTGTGATGGCATCACGTTGCATCAGCGGCATGACCCGTGCAGAAACCGCTGGGGTCATCGCAGTCGGTCGACGCCTGCGCACATGGTCCGACAAGGCGTGTACAGACGCCGCGCGCTGGATCGCGTTCATGCGCAAACGCCAGGGCGGCATCGACGTGTAGGCTGATCAACGATCGAAAGAGGAGCGCCTGTCCTACTGATCGGGCATGAACCGAGCCGTCGCCGTCGAGTTCAAATCATCACCTGCACGCCTTGCAACGCGTTGCAGCAGCGGCGTCCCGGCGCGTGTGCGGGACGCGGATTCGTGACGTCCTCACAATGGAGATCAGCCATGTCTAGCTCAGAGCTCAGGCGCGCGACCATGATCGCAACGGCTGCCGGCTGTATGGCGTTGGCGGGAACTGCTCTCGCGCAGATGCAGCCCGCGACGCCGGCAAAGCCGGCAATACCCAGCCATCCGAGCACTTCCACGCAACTGCCTTCGGGGCCTCCGAGCAAATCGGAGCCTGCCTCATCGGCGTTCAAGCAACTTGACACTGCACACCGCGGATACGTGACCAAGCAAGAAACGGCTGCGCTCGAAGGATTCAACAAGGCGTTCAATCAAGCCGACAAGAACAAGGACGGCAAGCTCAGCCCGTCAGAATTCCAGGTCGCCTGGGCCACCTACACGGCGAGCAAGCAAGCGGGCTGAGATCCGGGCACGCAGGCGGTGCCTGTCCATCCCCTTGAGGGCCGGCGACCGACGAATCCGCCTGGGCCCTGGCCGCGCTAACCAAGGATAGAGCGGGCCGAGCCCAAGCTCGGCGGTTGCCGGCCTGCATACGTCTGCTGGCAGTGACAGCGGCTCAACGACTGTTCATGGCCGCACGCGGCCTAGTTGTCTGCGGTCCAGGTTCGACCCTTTGCTAACTCGGCACGGAGTCGAAAACTGTCATTGGAATCGATGGATGGATGGCACAGCACGACGCCGGGCAGATCAGGCCATGCGCCGTCTCCTGGCTCTTAGAAGGCCCTCACTAGCGAATACACTGCCATTGCGATCACTGAAAGCGAGCCCCAGGTCCAAAAGAATGCGCGGACATCATGTAGTTGAGCGGTAAGG
>JBLMVY010000067.1:0-6394 GCA_050256935.1 Candidatus Levyibacteriota bacterium
ACCGCGCGCATCAACACGAAGGTCGTGCTCGAGACCTGGAAGAAGCTGCCGCAGTACTGGATGACGTCGATCCGCAGCACGCTGATCGGCTGCTGGATGGGCATCACGCCGGGTGGCGCGACGCCGGCATCGTTCATGAGCTACGGCGCGGCCAAGAAGTTCTCCAAGGACGGCGACAAGTTCGGCACCGGCGTGCTCGAGGGGGTCGTGGCTCCCGAGACTGCCGCGCACGCGGCCGGCACCAGCGCCCTGCTGCCGATGATCACGCTGGGCATCCCGGGGTCGCCGACGGCGGCGGTGCTGCTGGGCGGCCTGCTGATCTGGGGCCTGCAGCCCGGGCCGCTGCTCTTCGCCGAGAAGCCCGACTTCGTCTGGGGTCTGATCGCCAGCATGTACCTCGGCAACGTCGTCGGCCTGATCGTCGTGCTGAGCCTCGTCCCGGTGTTCGCAGCCATCCTGCGCATCCCGTTCTCGATCATCGCCCCGGTGATCGTCGTGATCTGCGCGATCGGCGCCTACACGGTCAACAACGCGATGCACGACATCTGGTTCATGCTCGGCTTCGGCGTGATCGGCTACCTGTTCAAGAAGCTCGACTACCCGCTGGCGCCGATGGTGCTGGCGCTGGTCCTCGGCAACAACGCCGAGGACGCGTTCAGGCAGGCGATGCTGATGTCGCAGGGCAGCCTGTCGATCCTGTGGTCGAACTGGCTGGTCGGCAGCATCTCGACGCTCGCGATGATCATGCTGTTCTGGCCGCTGATCTCGAAGGCGCTGAAGCGCATCCGGCCGGCGAAGCTGGACAAGTTCGCGGAGGAACAGCCCGTCGACTGACGGGCGTCGACGCGACCGGGTCGCCCAGGTCTCCCGTTCGAAGCATTGGCCGCCGTGCGGAGAATCGCGCACGGCGGCGTCCCCGATTTGCCGGCAGCAGTGCGCAAATGCCGGAAGCCATCCGCGAAACAACATCAACAAGCCGGGTGACCATCGCAGTGCCATAGGGCCGCAGCGGCGGCTCGTTGCGGATTTTCCAGGAGGAAAACGTGGTAATTGAGTCGGACTCGCAGCATCTGGCCCGGTATACGGGCCTCAGGAGCCGTTGGGCGCAGCTCGTCATGGGCATCGTCTGCATGGCCATGATCGCGAACCTGCAGTACGGATGGACGCTGTTCGTCAATCCGATGCACGACAAGACGGGCTGGACCAAGGCGGCGATCCAGGTCGCGTTTTCCGCCTTCGTGCTGACCGAGACCTGGCTGGTGCCCGTCGAGGGCTGGGCGATGGACAAGTTCGGGCCGCGTCCGGTGGTGATGTTCGGCGGCCTGCTGGTGGCGATCGCCTGGACGATGAATTCGATGGCGCAATCCCTTGGAGTCCTCTATGTCGCGGCCGTGATCGCCGGGGTCGGCGCGGGCTGTGTCTACGGGACCTGCGTGGGCAACGCGCTCAAGTGGTTCCCCGACAAGAGGGGCCTCGCCGCCGGCTTGACCGCGGCAGGATTCGGCGCCGGCGCCGCCCTCACGGTGATCCCGATCTCCAACATGATCCACAGCGCCGGCTATCAGCAGGCATTCTTCACCTTCGCGCTGATCCAGGGCGGCGTGATCGTCGTGCTCGCGATGTTCCTGATCCGCCCGCCTGCCAAGGCGCTCAAGGCTGCGGTCAGCACGAGGAGGAATCCCAAGAGCCAGCACGACTTCACGCCTGGCCAGATGGTCAGGACGCCGGTGTTCTGGCTGCTCTATCTCGCATTCGTGCTGGTCGGCGCAGGCGGGCTGATGGCGGCCGCGCAGGTCGCGCCGATCGCCAAGGACTACGGCGTCGCGAGCGTGCCCATCGCACTGCTGGGAACGACGATGCCGTTGCTGACGCTGACCCTCGCGATCGACAACCTGGCCAACGGCTTCACGCGGCCCCTGACCGGCTGGATCTCCGATCACCTCGGCCGCGAGAACACGATGCTGGTGGTGTTCGTCGGCGAGGGCCTCGCGATGCTCGGCCTGATGGAGTACGGCCATACGCCGACGGGCTTCCTGATCTTCGCGCCGCTGATCTTCCTGTGCTGGGGCGAGATCTTCTCGATCTTTCCTGCGGTCAGCGGCGACACCTTCGGCTCGAAGTACGCCGCCGCCAACAACGGCTTCCTCTACACGGCCAAGGGGACGGCCTCGCTGCTCGTTCCCATTGCCAGCGTGCTGAAGGCGACGACCGGGAGCTGGACCTCGGTGCTTTGGGCCGCGGCCTGCATGAGCATCGTGGCGGGACTGCTCGCCAAGTTCGTGATCATGCCGATGCGGCGCAGGATGCTCGACGCCACATCCGCCCCGTCGGGGTCGGCTGCGGTGCAGTCCGCCTAGGGGCCCGGCCCGCGCATCGCAGGGTGGAGGGGCAGCCTTCGGCTGCCCCTTTCTTCATGCGCGGATCGTCAGGCGGCGAGTGCCGTCGGCACGATCGGCGCCGCCGCAGGGGCCGCGGTGCCGTGGGCCGATTGCGCAGCGGGGGCGATTTGCCGCGCCAGCAGGCTCACCAGCGCGTACACGGCGTCGATGTGCGGGGTCGGCGTGCCCGTCAGGCGCCCGAGCTCGACCACCGAGCCCACCAGCGCCTCGATCTCGGGCGGACGGCCTGCCTCGACGTCCTGCAGCATCGAGGTCTTGTGCGCGCCGACTTTCTCGGCGCCGGCGATTCGCTGCTCGAGGCTCACCCGGAAGCGGATGCCGAGCTTTTCGGCGACCGCCTGCGCCTCGGCCATCATCGCCGCGGCGAGCCGGCGCGTCGCCGGGTCGCGGCAGATGTCGACCAGCGTCGCGCGAGCAAGCGCGCTGATCGGATTGAACGTGAGGTTCCCCCACAGTTTGAGCCAGATCTCGGCGCGGATGTCCTCCAGCACCGGCGACTTGAACCCGGCGTCGATCAGGCATTGCGAAGCCCGCGTGACCCGCGCGGTGATCGATCCGTCGAGCTCGCCGACCGGAAAGCGGTTCCCTTCGATGTGCCTGACCACCCCCGGCGCGATCAGCTCCGATGCCGGATAGACGACGCAGCCGATCACCCGCCGGGCGGGCAGGTTACGGGCGAGGGTTCCGCCGGGGTCGACGCTGCGAACGGGCGTGCCCTCGAACCGGCCGCCGTGCCGGTGGAAATACCAGTAGGGGATGCCGTTCTGCATGGTGATCACCGCGGTGTCCGGGCCGAACAGCCGGGGCACTGCCTCGGCCACGGCCTCGACCTGGTGCGCCTTCATCGCGAGGATCACGAGATCCTGCGGCCCCGCAGCGCCATAATCGGAGGTTGCGAAGACGTCCTTCGCCACCTCTTCGGTCCCGTCGCCCATGATCAGCCTGATGCCGTTCCGGCGAATCGCATCGAGGTTCGCCCCGCGCGCGATGAACGTCACCTGCTTGCCGGCCAGCGCCAGCCTCGCCCCGACCAGGCCTCCGACGGCCCCTGCCCCGACGACCGCGATCTTCATCGATGCTCCTTCGCTCCAGGTGGACGGGCGACCCGTCCGGCGAGCGCTCCGGCGGCGAACCCCTGGGGGTATGCTACGGCGCCGAATCCATAGGCACCACTTTGATTTTCTTATCCCATCCATCAGCAGCGCTCATATGACCGACGATCCGCTCCGGGTGGGGCGCCGGGTGGCTGCGCGATGACGGCGACGGGCGCAGCCGGGGACCTCGCGCTGGGGCCGTGGAATCCCGGCATCCGGTCGGAGGTGCCGGATGCACTGCGCGACCAGTGCACGATCCTGCGCCCGGAGAACGTCTACACGGGGATCGCGAAGGCGCGCGAGTTGCGCGACCTGACCGGACTGGACTTCGACGACGTGGTCGCCTTCCGGCCGCAGCGGCTCGCGCTGCACGAGCTGCTGATCCGGGTGACCGCCGACCTGTCCGTCCCGGATGGATCCCGGATCGAGGATCTGGGCATCAATTTCCGCAGGATGACCGGGCGCATCCTCGCCCGGCACGTCGAGCCGCGCATGGACGAGGTCGCGTCGATCCATGCCGACGCGCGCAGCGATCTCGCCGCGATGATCGACCGCGAATTCGGGCGCACGCTGCCGCTGCCCGGGGCGTCCGCCGGCGCGGCGGCGCACTCGCCGCCGCGGACGCGGTTCTGGCGCCTGTTCCCGCCCCGTCGCCCTGCGGCGGCGCCCGCGCAAGCCGACGACGAAGCGCAGGCGCGACTGCTCGCCGAATGGCGCAGCGGCGCGCGCGAGGCGGCGACCGCCCGCGATCGCGCCGCGTACCGCGCGCTGGCGAAGGTCGTGTCGGCGGTGGTCATACGCCATGGGCGGATCTGGGGCAGCCGCGAGCTCCTCGTCTCGCTGGCCGTCGACCTCGCCTGCAACGAGTTCGCGAGCGACGGCATCGGCCGCCTGATCGATTCCTGCGTGGCCGACGCCGCGCGGACCGAAGGCTACATGCTCCTGCCGCGGCAGGAGCGGCCGGTCGTCATGAACACCAAGGGGCCGTCGGCATCGGGCAAGAGCACGCTGCGGCCGCTGCAGAAGAAGCTTGCCGGCGACATCGGGGTGAACTGGGCCGAATTCGCGCTGATCAGTCCGGACATCTGGCGCAAGCAGCTGATCGACTACGGCAGGCTCGGCGCGGCATTCCGCTATGGGGGCGCCTTCAGCGGCGAGGAGCTGCAGATCATCGACCAGAAGCTCGATCGCTACATGGCGCGCAAAGCCGAGAGCGGTGCGATGCCGCACCTCTTGATCGACCGCTTCCGCTTCGACAGCTTCGCGCCGGATTCGAACGAGGCCGGGAGCAACCTGCTGACGCGATTCGGCCAGCTCGTCTACCTGTTCTTCATGATCGCGCCCCCGGAGATGCTCGTCGAGCGGGCGTGGAAGCGCGGACTCGACGTCGGGCGCTACAAGGCGGTCGACGACACCCTCGCCCATGCCGTCGAGGCTTACTCCGGGATGCCCGACCTCTTCTTCACCTGGGTCGAGCGCGACGACAAGGACGTGCACTTCGAGTTCCTGGACAACAGCGTCGCCGTCGGCGAGCGGCCGCGCACGGTTGCCTTCGGTCGCAATCGCCGGATGGCCGTGCTCGACGTGCGCAGCCTGCTCGACGTGGAGCGCTTCTGCAGGATCGATGTCGATGCCCGGGCGCCGGAGCGCCTCTACCCCGACCGGACGCTGCTCGCGCCGGAAAAGAACGCGGGCTTCCTGTCGCGCTGCGTGCAGCGCTTCGCCGAGGTCAGCTTCGCCGACCAGGCCAGCGGCCGCGTCTACCTGCGGGTCGTTCGCGGCCGGCCGGTCTGGGCCGATCGCGCGGGTCTTGCGCGCGCGCTCGAGGATCCCGACACGCGCGCGGGACTGCAGGTGACGATTCCGGGATGGGCGGACGGATCGGTCCCCGACGCCGCCCAGCCGCGGTTCCTGCGCGACGACGACGAACTCCGGCATCTGCGCACCCTGGGAAGCTGGGGCGATCGCACGGGCGCCTGAGCCGGCTGCCCGGCGAGGGGTCGATCGCCCGGGCGGTGCCGCGGCGCGGCGCAGCTGCGCCGGCGTCAGGACGAATAGCGCTCGCGCAGCAGGTTCTTCTGCACCTTGCCCATCGCGTTGCGCGGGAGCTCGGCGACGACGTGCACGCGCTTGGGCACCTTGAAGCCGGCGATCTCGCCCTTCAGCGAGGCGATGATCGCGCGCTCGTCGAGAGCGTGCCCCGGTCGGGCGACGACGACGGCGGTCACCGCCTCGCCGAAATCGGGATCCGCCACGCCGATGACCGCCGACTCCGCCACGCCGGGAAGGGCGTCGATGCGCTCCTCAATCTCCTTCGGATACACGTTGAGGCCGCCGCTGATGATCATGTCCTTCGAGCGGCCGACCAGCCGCAGGTAGCCCCTGGCCTCGCCTTCCGCCACCCATTCACCCATGTCGCCGGTCCGGAACCAGCCATCGGCCGTGAACTCCTCCCGGGTCTTGTCGGGCATGCGCCAGTAGCCGGCGAAGACGTTCGGTCCCCGGACCTCGACGCCCCCGATCGTCCCCGGCGCACAGGGCTCGCCGGCACCATCGACGACGCGCACCGAGATGCCGGGCAGCGGCTGGCCGACCGTTCCGGCGACGCGCGGGCCGGCGAGAGGGTTCGATGCGATCATCCCGGTCTCGGTCATCCCATAGCGCTCGAGAATCGCCTCGCCCGTCCGGGCGCGAAAGGCCTCGAAGGTCTCGGGCAGCAGCGGCGCCGAGCCCGATACGAACAGCCGCGTGTTGCGGCAGACCTCGCGCGTGAAGGTCTTCTCCGCGAGCAGGCGCGCATAGAACGTCGGCACGCCCATCATCACCGTCGCCGAGGGCAACAGGCCGACGACCTCGCGTGCGTCGAATCTCGGCAGCCAGAGCATCCTCGCGCCCGACAGC
>JBLMVY010000068.1:0-5352 GCA_050256935.1 Candidatus Levyibacteriota bacterium
ACGTCGATCGTCATCGTCGAGCACAACCTCGACCTCGTGCTGGCACTCGCCGACCGCGTGTTCGCGCTGGAGCGCGGCGCCGTGTTCCACCAGGGTCCGGCGAAGCCGCTGCACGACGACCTCGGCTACCGCAAAGAGATCCTCTGGTTGTGAAGGCGCACATGCCCACGGCCGGCAAGACAAGGAGAACTCCGTGAACCACCGAATCGCCGCCCCGGCTCCGGACGCCGTATCGAGCGCGCCGCAGCGCCTCCTCGTCGACGGCGAGTGGATCGCAGGCCGCGGCCCCACGCTCGCCGTCTGCGACAAGTTCCACCTGACGCAGGCCGCCACGGTGACGACCGCCGACCGCGACGACGTGCAGCGCGCGGTCGCCGGCGCCCATGCGGCGTTTCGCGCCGGCGCTCCGTCGCCGTTCGAGCGCGGTGCCGTGCTCGACCGCGCCGCGGCCCTGGTCGAGGCGCGCCTGGCCGAGTTCGTCCGCATCATGCAGGTCGAGGCCGGCTTCACGACCGCGGACGCGACCGGCGAGATCCGCCGCTGCGTCCAGACCCTGAAGCTCTCCGCCGAGGAAGCGCGGCGGCTGGCCGGCGACGTCGTGCCGATGGCCGGCGCGCCGAACCAGAAGGGTCGGATCGGCTTCACGCTGCGCGTGCCGCTGGGGGTGGTCGTCGCGATCACCCCGTTCAATTCGCCGCTCAACACCGTCGCCCACAAGATCGCCCCGGCCTTTGCCGCGGGCAATGCCGCGATCCTCAAGCCCGCGTCGAGCACGCCGCTCACCGCGGCCCGGCTCGCCGAGGTGCTGATCGAGGCGGGCATGCCCAGAGGATTCCTGTCGCTGGTCTACGGCGGCGCCCAGGTCGCGAACTGGCTGCTCGAGGACGAGCGCGTGCGCTTCTTCGCCTTCACCGGCAGCACCGAGGTCGGCCGGTCGATCCAGCGCGCCGCGGGATTGCGGCGCACCCAGATGGAGCTGGGATCGATCGCCTGCACGATCGTCTGCGACGACGCCGACCTCGGTCGCGCGCTGCCCAGGATCGTCAACGCCGCCTATCGCAAGGCGGGCCAGGTCTGCACGTCGATCCAGCTGCTGCTGGTGCACGCGTCGATCGTGGCCGACGTCGAGGCGCAACTGACGCAGCGGGTGCAGGCCTTGCCTCATGGCGACCCCGCCACCCCGGACATGGTCGTGGGACCGGTGATCAGCGAGGATGCGGCGAGGCGCATCGAGAGCTGGATCGACGAGGCGATCGGTCGCGGCGCACGGCGCCTCGCCGGCGGCGCGCGCCGCGGCGCCGTCGTGCCGCCGACGCTGCTGACGGCGGTCGACGCGACGATGCGCATCTCCTGCGAGGAAGTGTTCGGCCCGGTGATGTGCATCGTGCCGTTCGAGACCCTCGACGAGGCGATCGGCCGCGTCAACGCGACGCCCTTCGGGCTCGCGACCGGGATCTTCACCAACCGCCTCGACGCGGCTTTCGCCGCGGCGAGGCAGCTCGAGGTCGGCGGCGTCCATGTCAACGAGACGTCGAGCTCGCGCGTCGACCTGATGCCCTATGGCGGCTCGAAGGACAGCGGCTTCGGTCGCGAAGGCCCGCATTACGCGGTTCGCGAGATGACCGAGGAGCGTATCGTGACCTTCGCCACCGAATAGCGGGAGCACCACCATGCCCAAGATGAAAGGCGGCGAGCTGATCGCCGAATACCTGGTCCGCCAGAAGGTTCCCTACGTGTTCGGGATCTGCGGTCACGGCAACGTGGGGATCCTCGATCCCCTGTACGAGGTGCGCGACCAGGTGAAGCTGGTCTCGCCGCGGCACGAGCAGTGCGCAGGCCACATGGCCGACGCGTATTTCCGCGTGAAGCACCAGCCGGTCGCCACCCTCACGTCGACGGGTCCCGGCTCGGCCAACCTGACGATGTCGCTCGCCACCGCGCTGTCGGACTCCTCGGCGCTGCTCGCCATCACCGCCAACGTGCCGACCTCGCAGGCCAACCGCGCGCCCTTCCAGGAGATCTACAGGCACAACCAGGCCGACTTCCCGTCGGTGCTGCGCCCCGTGGTCAAGCGCTCGTTCCAGCCCTCGCGGGTCGACATGCTGCCGCTGGCCCTGCGCCAGGCCTTCGACACCATGGTGACCGGGCGGCCGGGTCCGGTGAACCTCGACATTCCCTACAACGTCTTCCAGGAGGAGGACGACGTCGAGCTGCCGCCGGCCTCGCCGGTCTTCGGCTCGCACCGGCCCGGCGCGTCGGAGGCCGACGTCGCCGCGGCGCTGGCGCTGCTCGCGCAATCGCAGCGTCCGGTCCTGTTCGTCGGCCACGGCGCGACGCTGGCCGAGGCCGGACCCGAGATCACCGCGCTGTCGAGGGCGCTGGGCATCCCGGTCATCACCTCGCCCAATGCCATGGGCTGCGTGCCCGCCGCCGACCCGCTGACGCTGGGCTTCATCGGGCGCAACGGCGCCTATCCCGCGAACCAGGCGGGCCGGCACGCCGATCTCGTCGTCACCCTCGGCACGCGCTTCGACGATCGCTCGTCGTCGACCTGGCATCCCGGCTATTCGTGGAACTTCCCCAAGACCAGGCTCCTGCACGTCGACATCGACCCGCAGGAGCTCGGGCGCAACTATCCGCCCACGCTGGGCATCATCGCCGATGCCAAGGTGTTCGCCGCGCAGCTGCTCGCCGCGGTGAAGTCGAAGCGCGATCTCGACGCCTCGCGCTACGCGCCGTGGCGCAACGAGGTCGCCGGCTGGCAGGCCGAGTGGGAAGCCTTCGTGCGGCCGCACTTCTCCGAGGTCACGACGCCGCTGCGTCCCGAGTACGTCGTCGATGCATTGCAGGGCGTGCTGCCCGACGACGCGATCCTGACCCTCGATTCGGGCGTCCACCACAACTGGTTCATGCAGTTCTGGAAGCCCAGGCGGCCGCAGAGCATGCTGAACAGCTGGGGCTTCTCGTCGATGGGTTTCGGGGTGTGCGGCGTGCTGGGCGCCAAGCTCGCGGCACCCGAGCGGCCGTGCATCTCGGTCTGCGGCGACGGCGGCTTCACGATGACGCCCTACGTGCTGTGCACGGCGGTCGAGTACGACCTGCCGTGCATCTGGGTCGTGTGGAACAACTTCGCCTGGGGCGCGATCCGCGACCTGCAGTACGGGCTGTTCGACGGCCGCGAGCACGGCACCGCGTTCTACCGCGGGCAGGATCGCAGCAAGCCCTACAACCCCGATTTCGCGGCCTGGGCGCGCGCCTGCGGCGCCGACGGCGTCACCGTCACGAGGAGCGAGGACCTGCGCGGCGCGCTGGAGCAGGCGATCCGCAACAACCGGCCCTGCGTGCTCGACGTGCACGTCGACGCCAACGTGCGCCCGCCCTCCACCGGCACCTGGCAGCTTCCGCCGATCCCGTACAAGGAACCGCTGTTCGGCAAGCCGTGGATCGCCTGAACGACACTCCATCGACAACGACATCCTGGGCATTCAATGAGCAATCGACTTGCAATCGTCTTCGGCGGCACGCGCGGCATCGGCGCGGCCTGCGTCCAGACCCTGGCCGAGAGCGGCTACGACGTCGCCTACACCTGGGTGACGAACGCCCCGAACCTCCCCGAGCGCATCGGTGCCGCACGCACCCGGGGCTATCAGGCCGACGTCACCGACGCCGCGCAGGTTGCGCGCGCCTTCGACGACGCCATGCGCGACTTCGGCCCGGCCGTGCATTGCGTGGTGGCCAACGCGGGCATCAACGTTCCTCCCGCGCCGCTGGCGCAATGCGATCCTGCGGTGTTCCGCCGCGTGGTCGACGTCAACCTCGTCGGCGCCTTCAACATGCTCGCGGAGGCCGCGCGTCGCATCGCCGACGGCGGCAACATCATCGCGCTGACGACGTCGATGGTGCGCATGGCGGTGCCCAACGCGGGGCCCTATGTCGCGACCAAGGCGGCCGTCGAGTGCCTGGTGCGCTCGCTGTCGAAGGAGCTGGCGCCGCGCAGGGTTCGCGTCAACGCCGTCGCGCCGGGACCGGTCGACACCGACCTCTACCGCGCCGGCAAGACCGACGAGATGAAGGCGCGCTCGGCGGCGCTGTCGCCGTTCAACCGCGTCGGCCAGCCGCAGGAGGTCGCCGAGGTCGTCGGCTTCCTCGCGTCCGACCGGGCTTCGTGGGTGCACGGCCAGATCGTGCAGCCCAACGGCGGGATGGTTTGAAGCTCGCGGTCTGCGCCCGCCATCCCGCGCGGTGAACGACGAAGCCTTCGACGTGGTCGTCGTCGGCGGTGGAGGCTCGGGCCTGGCCGCCGCGATCGAGGCGCGCGCCGCAGGTGCCAGCGTCGTGCTCCTCGAGAAGAATCCAACGCTCGGCGGCACGACCGCGTGGTCGATCGGCTCGGTCACCTCGACGCGCACACCGCACCAGCGGCGGCGCGGCATCGACGACAATCCCGGTGATCACTGGGCCGACATGCCGGGCTTCGCCGGCGATCTCGCCTCGCGCGACAACGACGGCCTGCGCCGGATCCTGTGCGACGAGATCCCCGGAACCTTCCAGTGGCTGCTCGACTCGGGCATCCGCTTCATGGGTCCGATGCCCGAGCCGCCGCACCGCAAGCCGCGGATGCACAACGTGCTGCCCAACTCGCGCTCCTACATCTTCCATCTGGAGCGGCGCGCGCGGCGCGCCCGCGTGGCGATCCGCTGCAACGTCCGCGTCGTCCGCCTGGTGCAGGAGCAAGGACGCGTGAGCGCCGTCGAGGCCGAGACCGATGGCCGGGCGCGGCGCTACGTCGCCCGTGGCGGCGTCGTGCTCGCCGCCGGCGATTTCACCAACGACCCGGAATTCAAGGCCCGCTTCATGGGGCCGCAGGAAGCCAAGGTCGAAGGCGTCAACGTCACCGCGACCGGCGATGGCCAGCGGATGGCCGAGGCGCTGGGCGCGCGCATCGTCAATGGCGATCTGGCGCTGGGCCCCGAGCTGCGCTTCATCGCCCCGGCGAAGGAGACGCTGCTGCGCAGGCTGCCGCCGTCGCGTGCGCTCGCCGCGTTCATGGAATGGGCGATCGACCATCTGCCCGCGGCGATCCTGCGCCCGTTCATGATGAAGTTCCTGACCACCGCGCTCGCGCCGTCGCCGACGCTGTTCGACGCGGGCGCGCTGCTGGTCAACCAGCGCGGCGAACGCTTCGGCGACGAGCGCGATCGGCCGGCCTGGCGCGTGCCCGATCAGCCGGGCAGGGTCGCCTGGATCGTGCTCGACCACGCCCTCGCCAGGCGCTACTCGGCCTGGCCCGATTTCATCTCGACCGCGCCGGGGGTCGCCTACGCCTACATCGCCGATTACCGGCGCAACCGC
>JBLMVY010000069.1:0-8694 GCA_050256935.1 Candidatus Levyibacteriota bacterium
CTGGAGGGGATCATCAACTCGATGACCCCCCAGGAACGCGCCAGGCCCGAGCTCCTGAAGGCTTCGCGCAAGCGCCGGATCGCCGCCGGCGCGGGGGTCTCGGTGCAGGAGGTGAACCAGCTGCTCAACCAGTTCGAGCAGACGCAGAAAATGATGAAAATGGTCGCCAAGGGGCCGCAGAAGATGCTCCGGGGCCTGAAGAACCTGATGCCCGGGATGCGCTGACCCCCGTGACCGGCCGGTCGGCGATGCCCGATCGGGGGTGCCCGCGATGCGCGGCCGGAGTGCTGGCCAAGGCACGGCAATGACGGTATAATTTCCGGCTTTTCGTCTTTTGGACGCGGCTCTCGCGCTGGATTCGGGGGCCCCAATCAGGAATCGTCGACATGGTAGTGATCAGACTGGCCCGCGGCGGCGCCAAGAAGCGGCCGTTCTACAACGTCGTCGTCACCGATTCGCGCAATCGCCGCGACGGGCGCTTCATCGAGCGCGTCGGCTTCTACAACCCGGTTGCGGCGGCGCACGAGGAAGGCCTGCGCATCGCCCAGGACCGCATCGCCTACTGGCGCGAGCACGGGGCGAAGCTCTCGGACACGGTTGCCATGCTGGTGGAGCGCGCGGCCAAGCCGGCGCCCGCAGCCGCCGCCTGAAGGCGCAGCAGGCCGGCGTCGTCGTGATGGGCCGCATTGCGGCGCCATACGGCGTGCGCGGGGCGATCAAGGTGCAGCCGCTGTCCGCCGATCCGGCGGCATTGCTGGACCATCGGCAGTGGTGGCTGCGCAGCCGGGGGGAGCCTCCGCAGTGGCAGCCCCGGGCCGTGCAGTCGGCGCGGATGCACGGCGCGGCACTGGTCGCCCAGGTCGACGGCGTCGACACCCGCGAGGCCGCGGCCGCGCTGCGGGGCGCGGAAGTCGGCGTCCCCCGGGACGAGTTGCCCGAGCTTGCGCCCGGCGAGTATTACCAGGGCGACCTGGTCGGGATGACCGTGGAGAATCGCGAAGGCGTCGCGCTGGGACGCGTCGCGGGGTTTGTCGAAAGTGGCGCCCATCCGCTGCTGCAGGTGACGGATGGAGCCGGGATCGAACGCTTGATCCCGTGGGTCGCGCAGTACGTGATCGAGGTCGACGTGGGCGCGGGACGCATCGGCGTCGACTGGCCCGCGGATTACTGAAGGAAGCAGGGACATCCGCACGCGGCGTGATCGCGGAGGTCCGGGCGGCGGCAGGTGGCCATGCGCATCGATGTCGTGACGCTGTTCCCGGACATGATCGGTCATGCGGCCGGTTTCGGCGTGACGGGCAGGGCGCTCGCCCGCGGGCTGTGGCAGCTGGGCCTGTGGAATCCCCGCGATTTCACGACCGACCCGCACCGGACCGTCGACGACCGGCCTTACGGCGGCGGACCGGGGATGGTGATGATGGCCGAGCCGCTGTCGAAGGCGCTGGCAGCGGCGCGGGCGGCGCAGTCGGCGCAAGGCGTCGCGGCATCGCGGACACTGTGCCTGTCGCCGGCGGGTGCGCCGCTCACCCACGCGGCGGTGATGGCATTGGTCGAGGGCGGCGAGCGGGGCATCGTGCTGGTCGCCGGGCGCTACGAAGGCATCGACCAGCGCCTGCTCGACCGCGAGGTCGATGCCGAGGTTTCGATCGGCGATTTCGTCGTCTCGGGCGGCGAGCTGCCGGCGCTGCTGCTGATCGACGCGATCGTGCGGCACCTGCCGGGGGCGTTGAACGATGCCGAATCGGCGCGGCAGGATTCGTTCGCCGACGGGTTGCTCGATTGCCCGCATTACACGCGGCCCGAGACGTATGATGGCGAGCGCGTGCCCGCGGTGCTGCTGTCGGGCAACCATGCGCAGATCAGGCGCTGGCGCCTGATGCAGTCGCTGGGCAGGACGTGGCAGCGGCGCCCGGAGTTGCTACGCGACCGGGCGCTGACCAAGGAAGAGCAGGCGTTGCTGGACGAGTTCAGGAATACCCATAACTAACCGACGCATCAGGGGGCGCCCTGCGCTGCGATCGATCGGCCGCGATGGCGGCCAATGAAAGGAACCGACGTCATGAACCTCATCGAAACGCTCGAGCGCGAGGAGATCGCGCGGCTCAACAAGACCATCCCGGAGTTCGCGCCCGGTGACACGGTCATCGTCAACGTCAGCGTCGTCGAAGGCGAGCGCAAGCGCGTCCAGGCCTATGAGGGCGTGGTCATCGCCAAGCGCAACCGCGGCCTCAACTCGGCGTTCACCGTTCGCAAGATCTCGAGCGGCGAAGGCGTCGAGCGGACGTTCCAGACCTACTCGCCGCTGATCGCCTCGATCGAGGTCAAGCGTCGGGGCGACGTGCGGCGCGCCAAGCTCTACTACCTGCGCGGACGCTCGGGTAAATCCGCGCGCATCCGCGAAAAGCTCGCGGTCCGCGATTCGGCGAAGTCGGAATAGGTTTCTCGCTCTCCGGAAAGCGCGCCGGCGCACTGCCGGCGTGCGGCAGCATCGGGCGGCCCTGCGGGGCCGCTTTTCATTGGTTTGGCGCATCCGGTCTCCCGGCGCGGGGCGACTGCGATATGTCGCTATTCTGGCGCGATTCTTGCAGAATCCTCCCGGATCGGGCGCAGAAGCCAATTCGATTGCCAATCCGCGGCATCTGTCGCACTATCCCAATGGCATATTTCGGGCGGCCTGGCCGCAACGCATGAAGGCAACGCTCTACGACGCCCTGGGGATCCTTCCGACTTCGTCCGACGAGGAGGTTCGCGCCGCATTGCGCGGGATGATCCGGAAGTATTACACCAAGACGCGCGACGGCCAGGGGAACGTCGAAGAAGCGCTGCGTTTCATCAATCATGCCAGCCGCATACTGAGCGATCCGGAGCGGCGCGAGCGCTACGACCGGGAGATCGCCGAATCGTCGAGCGCGGCCGATCGCGAGGTCGCGCAGATCGCCGGCAACGCCTTGCTGGGCGACGACGAGCACACCGAGGTCGGCATCGCGACCGGACTAGGCGAGGTGCTGCTCGAGGACCCGCTGGACTCGGGGTTGCCGGACGACCGCGAGGACGTCCCGGCAACGCACCACCCGGGGCTCACGCAGCGCGCGGCATCGTTCGGGCGCTCTTCGATCGTCACCGTCGGATTGTGTGCGATCTTCGCCGGATTCATCGGCGCGGCGATCGTCTTCGTGACTCCGCAGGACGCGATCGTCGTCGCGCGCCAGGTCCTCGGCTGGCTCGCGTTCGCGCTGGCGCTGCTGGCGCTGATCTACGGTGCGGTGCACTGGGTGACGCAGCTTCGCCACCGTCGCGCGAGCGCGCATTCCGGCCTGGTTCCCCAGACCGACCTCGCGGTCCTCAACTGGCGCCGGGAACGGAGCGTATTCCTGGGCACCAACCAGCCGCAGGAGGATGCCTCCTGGATCTTCCAGTTGCGCATGGCCGAACTGGAGCGCGCCAAGTCGGGTCGCACCAGCGAGCCGCGGCCGTGGCACCGGCTGGCGGCCCGCGTCTTCGATTACGCGATCTGGGGCCTGATGCTGGCGTTGCTGCTTTCGCAGCTGCGCAGCGCGGGTCTCGTTTCCGCCACGGCCGCCTACTGGCTGGGCCATCCGCTGGTCGCGCCCATCCTCATCACGATGTCGTGGGTGCCGATCGAGACCTTGCTGATCGCTGCGGTCGGCACGACGCCGGGGAAGTGGCTGTTCGGCATCTACCTGCAGTTCTCGATCTCGGATGCCTATGCCCGCCGTGACACGGCGGCGCAGCTCGCGCGCGCCTTCAGGCGAGCGCTCCGCGTCTGGGTCGAAGGCCTGGGCTGCGGATTCCCGCTGATCGCTCCGGTCCTGATCGCGGTTGCGCACGAGAACCTCGCCGAGAACCAGGAGACCGACTGGGATTTCGCCCTCGACTGCCTCGTCACGCACGGCCCGGCCGGTGTCGTGAATTCCGTCACCGGCGTCTGCGGACTCGCGGCCATGGCATGGCTCTACGGCGTTGCCTGGCAACAGCCGATGGCCGACTCGGTGGCATGGGCGCGCACGTCGATCACCGATGCGCTGCCGTCGTCGTCGATGCTGATGAACGGGATCGCGAAGGGCGCGCGCAGGATCGATCAGATGATGCCCGCCTCACCGCCCGCGATCGTGCGCGGGGCGGGCTCGGTCCCGGGCGCCGCGGTGGCTTCGGTCCCGCGGGCTGCCCCGTCGCCCGCGGCAACGACAGCGTCGAAGGTCGCGGCCAGGCCCGCGGCCGGCGCCGCACCGGTCGGCGACGCCGATTTCGTCGCCATGATGGCCGCGCGGCGCGCCGAGATGGAGGCGCTGCGCAGCGAAGGGCCGCGGATGCTCGCCTCCGGCGACTACAAGCGCGCGGCCGTACTGTGCCAGTCGTGGTCGGAACTCGATCTCGCCAATCCGGAGGCGTGGCGTTGCATCGGCAAGGCCCAGCAGGGCCTGGGCAGGTACCAGGACGCGATCAACGCGTTCCGCAAGGCGAAGCAGTACGCGCCGGCCGATGCGTCGCTCGATGTTGCGATCCGCGACGCCGAGCGGGGCCTGATCGCACAGTTCCAGAACCGCTACAGCCGCTGAGCCAGGCCCGCCGGGTCAGGCGATCACCGCCAGCCACAGCGGAAGGGTGACGACGGCGAGCAGGGTTCCGCTGGAGATCAGCAGTGCGACGGGAGCGCCGACGCCGTTCATCTGCACGGCGAGGATGTAGGCCGACGTCGCCGTCGGCACCGCGGCGAGCAGCACCGCCACCTGGCGCTCGATCGGCGAGAGTCCGAGCAGCGTCGCCAGCCCCAGGGCGACGGCGGGAAGGATCCCCAGCTTCAGCGCGTTCCACCACACCAGCCCCGACAGCGGCAGCGTTCCGCGGACGAAGGCGAGGCCGGCCCCCGCGGCGAGCAGTCCGAGCGGCAGCGCCGCGGCGGAAAGCGAGGCCAGGACGTGCCCGAGCAGCGCGGGCATCGCCATCCCCGTGGCGTTCCACAGCAGCCCGCCCGCGCAGGCGATGACCAGCGGATTGGTCGCGATCGCGCGGCCGATCCCCCGCCCGCGGTCGTGGATCAGCATCGCGACGGCGGCGATGTTGACCAGCGGCACCAGCACCCCGATCAGCAGGCTCATCGCTGCAACGCCGCGCGCGCCCCCCAGGCTGCTCGCACCGGCGAGCGCGACGTAGCTGTTGAAGCGGAAGCCGCACTGGAAGCATGCGGCGAACGTCGGCTGCGGCAGGCGCAGCAGCGGCCGGACGATCAGCGACGCGAGCATGCCGGTGGCGGTGAACAGGATGCCGACGACGATCAGCTTCGAGGCATCGCCGGGCGCCAGCGTCGAGGTCGCGAGCGCGCGGAACAGCAGCGCGGGAAAGAGCACGAAGTACACGATGCGCTCGATGCCGCGCCAGAACGCGGCGTCGAACCAGGGGCTGCGCTTGAGCGCCGCACCCAGCGCGATCAGCAGGAAATCGGGCAGCAGCAGCAGCGCGGGGGTCATGGGATCGGCGGCGTCTCGGGGGAGGGGCGCAGGGGCCGGCTTGCGCGAAAGGCGCGCAGGGCAAGCCGGACCGGGAGGGCAGCAGGGTATGCAATCATATCGGCGTGCCTTCGCTTCCGGCGCCGGGATTTCACTTCGACGCGCCTGCCCGCTGCGGGGATGCGTGCGCGCGTGCCGGCGACGGTCCCGCGTGAGCGCGATGCGCCGACTCGCCTGGCTGATCGCGATCACCCTCGCCGTCGTCGCGGCGGGTGTGGCCTTCTCGTGGACGGTCGACGCCGTCGGCGTTGCGCCGCGCAGGCTCGCACCCTATGTCGAACGGCGTGCCGCGGGGCATGATCGCGCGATCGTCGCGGCGGGCGGCCTCGTTGCACGGGCGCTCGTCCTTCTCGACCGCGGTCGCGACGAGGCGATCGGCCGCCTGCCCGTTCCGGCGGGCGACGACTGGCCAGGCGAGGGCAGGGCGGCATCGAGGTCGCCCGCCCCGATCACCGTCGGCACGGTCGAAGAGGCCCTCCGGGCGATCGCCGAAGCGAAGCCCGGCGACGTGATCACCTTCGCGCCTGGCACCTATCGCTTCCACGGTTCCTACGTCGACGTACGTCGGCCGGGTGCGGCGGATGCGCCGATCGTCGTGCGCGCCGATCCTGCGGGCAGCGCGGTGCTGGAGTTCGACCTGGCCGAGGGCTTCCTCGTGTCGGCGCCCTACTGGACGTTCGAGCACCTGACGATCCGCGGCGTGTGCGTGCATGACTCGGATTGCGAGCACGCGTTCCACGTCGTGGCGGGTGCGACGCATTTCATCGCGCGCAGCAACGCGATCGCAGATTTCAACGCGCCGTTCAAGATCAATGCGAGCGGCGGTCTCGTCCCGGATTCCGGCCTCATCGCAGGCAACGTGCTGGCCGACACCCATCCGCGGCAGACCGCCAACCCGGTGTCCATGGTCGACCTGGTCGCGGCCAGCCACTGGCGGATCGTCGGCAACCGGATCTCCGATTTCGTGAAGGCACAGGGCGACGGCATCAGCACCGGCGGCTTCGCGAAGGGCGGCGGCGCCGACAACCGCTTCGAGCGCAACGTCGTCGTCTGCGAGGATCGCCTGCGCGGGCTCCCGGGCCAACGCGTCGGACTCTCGCTGGGTGACGGCGGAACCGGCGCCCGCTACTGCCGCGACGGCCGGTGCATCACCGAGCAGGACCAGGGCGTCATCGCATCGAACCTGATCGCATCGTGCTCGGACGACGGCATCTACCTCAACCGCGCTGCGCAAAGCCGGATCGTCGACAACACCCTGATCGACACCGCGGGTATCGTGGCGCGGTTCGGGGAGACGGGGGCCACGGTGACGGGGAATCTCGTCGATGGGCCGATCCTGGCGAAGGACGGCGCCGCCCTGCACGCATCGGAGAACCTGGCCACCGGGCTTCCGCGGATCTACCTCGGATCGCATCCGTTGCGGCGGTTGTTCGAGGATCCGCGGGCACTGGACCTGCGCTGGCGCGGGGCGCCGCCCAGACGCGAGCACGCGGCGGATCGCGCCCTCGACCTGTGCGGAGCGCCGCGCCCGCCGCAGCCGACTTACGGCGCGTTCGAGGACATCCGCCGCTGTCCCGCGGGCGCCGACGGCCGATGACTGCGCGGGCGCTCCGCGCCGCGTGGCTCAGCCGCGGATCCGGCGCAACAGCGCCGTCGTCGAGCGGTCGTGGGCAAACGGTATCGCGACGAAGCGCCCGCCGTGGGCGATCACCTCGGCAGCGCCCGCGGTCGTCGCGGCCGTGTAATCACCGCCCTTGACCAGCACGTCGGGCATGCAGGCGACGATCAGGTCGCGCGGCGTGTCGGCGTCGAAAGGCACGACCAGGTCGACGCAGGCGAGCGCCGCCAGCACCGCCATCCTGTCCTCGAGCGAATTGAGCGGCCGGTCGCTGCCCTTGCCCAGTCGGCGCACCGAGGCGTCGGAATTGACGGCGACGACCAGCGACGCGCCGAGGCCCTTGGCCTGCTCGAGGTAGGTGACGTGCCCCCGGTGCAGCAGGTCGAAGACGCCGTTGGTGAACACCAGCGGGCGCGGCAGCTCGGCGATGCGCCGCAGCGCGTCGCCCGCCTGCGCGATCCGGGCGGGATAGCGCGGCTCGGGCAGCGCGTCGTTCGCCGGACCCTGCGCCATCGGCACTCAGTCGATGTACTGGAACAGCTTGACGACGCGGGTGACGCCGGTGGTCGTCGCGGCGATCTGCGAGGCGGCGTCGGCCTCGGCGTGGGTCACCAGGCCCATCAGGTAGACGATCTGCCGCTCGGTGACGACCTTGACGTGCGTCGCCGAGAACTTGTTCGCCTCGACGAAGCGCGACTTGACCTTCGCCGTGATGTAGGAGTCGTTCGTCCGCGACTCGAGGTTCGAAGCCTGACCGATCAGGAGCTCGTTGTGAACGGTGCGCACCTTGGGCGTCGTGCGCGCGATCTCGACGATCGAGTTCATCGTGTCCTGCGTCGGGACCTCGCCGCTCAGGAGCACGACGCCGTTGTAGCTCGTCACGTTGACGTGGACACGGTCCCCGAACCCGGCGCCGATGTTGTTGGCGATCTTGAGCTCGATGCTGCTGTCGTCGACCTGCGCGCCGGCGGAGCGCCGGTCGGTCGCCACCAGCGCCGCGCCGCCGACGGCACCGGCGACGATGACGGGGGCGCAGCCGGCGAGCAGCGCCGACATGGCGGTTACGACAGCGAATGCGGCGAGCAGCAGGCGTTGGTTCATGCATCGTCTCCCAGTAGGGTGGCGTCGATCAGGTCGCAGAGGCAATGGATCGTCAGAAGATGGACTTCCTGGATGCGCATCGTGCGTCCGTGAGGAACGCACAGGTGGACGTCCTCGGGAAGCAGAAGTTCACCGATGCGGCCGCCGCCCTTGCCGGTCAGCGCAACGACGCGCATCTCGCGCTCGTGCGCCGCGTCGATGGCGGCGATCACGTTCGGCGAGTTGCCGGACGTGGATATCGCGAGCAGCACGTCGCCCTTCCGGCCCAGGGCGCGGACCTGCTTGGCGAACACCTGCTCGAACGCGTAGTCGTTGGCGACCGCGGTCAGCAGCGAGGTGTCGGTGGCGAGCGACATCGCCGGCAATTCCGGGCGCTCGCGCTCGAACCGTCCGACGAGCTCGGCGGCGAAATGCTGCGCATCCGAAGCCGATCCGCCATTGCCGCAGGCG
>JBLMVY010000070.1:0-13664 GCA_050256935.1 Candidatus Levyibacteriota bacterium
ACGCCGCCGCGTCGGCTCCCCGCAATGCCGTCACGCCGGCCCTGCGCGCGCTCGCCGCGGGCGCCGCCCTCGGCGTGTCGCTGCTGGTGGCCGGTTGCGCGGCCTATGCGCCTCCGCGGCCCTGGGAGAAAGGGGACCTCGCGCGCTCGTCGATGCGGTTCGACGCCGATCCGCTGCACGAGCGCGCGACCCAGCACATCTATCAGAGCAAGGAAGGCGCCTCTGGCGGGACGGGTGTGGGCGGGGGCGGCTGTGGCTGCAATTGACGGCGATCGATCGGCCGCCCTGATCGCGGCGGCCCTCGCCCTGCCGGGGATCGCGCCCGGGGCCGCCCACGCGCAGGCCGCTCCCGACCAGAAGGTGATCGCGCTGCGCTATCTGGACTATCGCGACTGGCAGCCGGGCGCCTCGCGGATGTCGGTGCGCAGCCCCTCGCTCTACGCGCTGCTGCCGCTGTCCGACACCCTGGCGTTCGAGGGCTCGCTGGTCCACGACAGCATGTCGGGGGCGTCGCCGCTGTATCACGACACCCTGTCCGGCGCTTCGGGGCTGGGCGTCACCGACTATCGCGTCGCCGGCGACGCGCGGCTCACCCGGTATTTCGACAGCCAGGCGCTGGCGATCGGCGCCGCCTACTCGCACGAGCGCGATTACATCTCGCGCGCCGCTTCGGTCGAATGGCGCCGCTGGAGCGCCGATCGCAACCGCAGCTACGCGCTGGGATTGGGCGCGGCGCACGACGCCATCGACGGCACCACCGGCGCGATCCGCGGCAAGCACCGCGAGACCTGGGACGCGCTCCTGGGCATCACCCAGGTCGTGAACGCCGAGGCGATCGTCGATGCGCAGCTCACCTGGTCCGATGGCCGCGGCGAGTATTCGGATCCGTACAAGCCGCTGGACACGCGTCCCGACCGCCGCCGCGTGCTGGCGCTGCTCGCCCGGTACAACCGGCATTTCGCCGCGCCCGACGCGACGCTGAGGCTCGCCTGGCGCTACCTGCGCGACTCCTTCGGCGACCGCTCGCACATGCTGGAGGCGTCGTGGGTGCAGCCGCTGCCGCGCGGCTTCGCGCTGACGCCCACCGTGCGCTACCTGACGCAGACGGCGGCCGATTTCTATCGCGACCCGCCGTTTCCGCAGGGCTACGTTCCCGGCGAGCCGTACACCGCCGACACGCGGCTCGCGGCTTTCGGGGCGCTGACCCTGGGGTTGCGCCTCGAGCGCCAGTTCGCCGGCGGCGTCGTCGCCGACGTCGTGGTCGACGTCTATCGCCAGCGGGCGGCCTGGCGCCTGGGCGGCGACGGAAGCCCCGGACTTTCCGATTTCTCCGCGCGATGGATCGAGTTCGGGTTGAGCAGGACGTTCTGACCCGCGGCTTGCGCTACGGCTTCGACGCCATGGCCTCGCGGCACGAGCTCCTGGTCTGCGCCCGCGACCGGGTCCTCGCCGATCGCGCGGCCTGGGCGGCGATCGCCGACGTGCGCCGCATCGAGCGCAAGTACACCCGCTATCGCGACGACAGCGTCACGGCGGCGATCAACGCGGCCGCCGGCGGGGAGGCGGTGGCCATCGACACCGAGACCGCATCGCTGCTGCGCTACGCCGATCGCTGCCACCGGATCTCGGACGGCCGCTTCGATCTCACCTCCGGCGCATTGCGCCGCGCCTGGGATTTCAGGCGGCGTCCGCCGGCGCTTCCGGACGAGGCGACGCTCGCGCAGGCGCTGGCGCTGGTCGGATGGAGCGAGGTCGAATGGGACGAGCGCGCGATCCGCCTGCCGCGCAAGGGCATGGAGCTCGATTTCGGCGGCATCGGCAAGGAATACGCGGTCGATCGCGCGGCGGCGATCCTTCTCGACCATGGCATCGCGAGCGCCCTCGTCAACCTGGGTGGCGACGTGCGGGCGATCGGCGCGCATCCCGACGGATCGCCCTGGCGGGTCGGCATCCGGCATCCGCGCGAGGCGCAGCGCAGCATCGCCACCGTCGGGCTCGTCGACGCGGCGCTCGCGACCAGCGGCGACTACGAGCGCTATTTCGAAGTGGACGGCCGGCGCTACTGCCACCTGCTCGATCCGCGGCGCGGGTGGCCGGTCGCGCACTGGCAGTCGGCGAGCGTGGTCGCGCCGCTCGCCGTCGTCGCCGGGAGCCTGGCCACCATCGCGATGCTCGGCGGCGAGGGCGCGGCGGCGTTCCTCGACGCCCAGGGCGCGCATTGGCTGCTGGTCGCGGCCGACGGCTCGCCACGGACGAGTGCGGGGCTCGCCGACGCAATGGCCCCGCAGCGGTCCGATGCCCGGCCGGCGACGATGCGCTAGAATGCCCACCGACGCGCCGATTTGAACCAGCTTGCGGGCGCGCGCCGCGATTGCGGCGGACAAATGCGGCTAAAGCGGAGCGGTCCGCAACACCCGGCCAACCCGACCTAGCCTTTCGCAGCTGGTCGGGTTTTTTGTCGTCCCTGCACCTGCCCATGCCATCGTTCTCCGACACCACCGGCGGCACCGCCGACGCCGGCGTCACCGCGACCGGGCGCTCGGTGGGCGCGGTCGTGCCCCGGAGCATGCGTTTCGACGAGCCGCTGCCGCTCGCCTGCGGACGCTCGCTCGAAGGCTACGAGCTCGCCTACGAGACCTATGGAACGCTCGATGCCGAGCGCTCGAACGCGGTGCTGATCTGCCATGCGCTGAACGCGTCGCATCACGTCGCCGGCTGGTACGAGGACGAGCCCGACAACGTCGGCTGGTGGGACAACATGGTGGGCCCGGGCAAGCCGCTGGACACCGACCGCTTCTTCGTCGTCGGGGTCAACAACCTCGGCAGCTGTTTCGGATCGACCGGCCCGCTGTCGACCAATCCCGCCACCGGCGCGCCCTGGGGCGCCGATTTTCCGATGGTGACGGTCGAGGACTGGGTCGACGCCCAGGCCCGGCTCGCCGATCGCCTGGGCATCGCGCAGTGGGCAGCGGTGATGGGCGGCAGCCTCGGGGGCATGCAGGCCCTCGACTGGGCGATACGCTATCCGCAGCGCGTGCGCCATGCGCTGGTCATCGCGGCGGCACCCAATCTCTCCGCCGAGAACATCGCGTTCAACGAGATCGCCCGCCAGGCGATCCTGACCGATCCCGAGTTCTTCGACGGCAACTTCTACGCCCACGGCGTGAAGCCGCGGCGGGGCCTGCGCGTGGCGCGGATGATCGGCCACATCACCTATCTGTCCGACGAGCAGATGGAGGCCAAGTTCGGTCGCCAGCTGCGCGAAGGCCTGCGGTTCTCGTTCGCCCCCGAGTTCCAGATCGAGTCCTACCTGCGCTACCAGGGCGAGAAGTTCTCCGAGTATTTCGACGCCAACACCTACCTGCGGATCACCAAGGCCCTCGACTACTTCGATCCGGCGACGCGCACGGGCGGCGACCTTGCCGCGGCGCTGTCTCCGGCCGTCTGCCGCTTCCTCGTCGTGTCGTTCACCACCGACTGGCGCTTTCCGCCGGCGCGCTCGCGCGAGATCGTGAAGGCGCTGGTGCACGAGCGCCGCGACCTCGCCTACGCCGAGATCGTCGCGCCGCACGGCCACGACGCTTTCCTGCTCGAGGATCCGCAGTACCACGCGGTGGTCCGCGCGTGGTTCGAGCGCATCGCCGAGACCGGAACCCGAAAATCCGGGACGGACCACGTTTTCGCGGAGGGGCGAGGAGAGGGTCCCGATGTCGGGGAAAACGTGGTCCGTCCCGGATTTGCGGGTGGGGCGCAGCGGGCCGACTACGCGACCATCGGCGCCTGGGTTCCGGAGCGAGCACGCGTGCTCGACCTCGGCTGCGGCGACGGGGCGTTGCTGGACTACCTCGCGGCCGGGCGCCAGGCGACGGGCTACGGGATCGAGATCGACGACAGGGGCGTCCTCGCCAGCGTGCGCAACGGCACCGCCGTCGTGCAAAGCGACCTCGAGCGGGGGCTCGCCGGCTTCGACGACGCGGCATTCGACGTGGTGATCCTGTCGCAGACCCTGCAGGCGATGCGCCGCATCGAGGCGATCGTCGCCGAGATGCTGCGCGTCGGACGCGAGGCGATCATCACCTTCCCCAATTTCGGCCACTGGTCGCATCGGCTGCAGATCCTGCGCGGCCGCATGCCGGTGTCGTCGTCGCTGCCGTACCAGTGGTACGACACGCCGAACATCCATCTGTGCACGGTCGCCGATTTCGACGCTTTCCTCCGCGATCGAAACTACCGGATCGTCGACCGCGTCGTCCTGGCCGGGGGCCGACCGGTCAGCGTCGCGCCCAACCTGACCGGCGAGCTCGCGATCTACCGCTTCCGCAAGGCATGAACGGCAGTCTGCGCCCGGAGGGGGGATCCGGACCGCGGGTCGCCGAGTCGTGGCGCGAGGCGATGCTCAATCGCCGGATGCTGATCTGCGTCTTCACCGGCTTTTCGTCGGGCATGCCGCTGTACCTGCTGATCAACCTGTTGCCGGCGTGGCTGCGCACCGAGGGCGTCGACCTCAAGACCATCGGCTTCTTCGCGCTGATCCAGCTGCCGTACACCTGGAAGTTCCTCTGGTCGCCGCTGCTCGACCGCTTCGCGCTGCCGCTGCTGGGGCGGCGCCGCGGCTGGATGCTGGCGACCCAGATCGCGCTGCTGGCGGCGATACCGCTGTTCGGCCTGCTCCATCCGCAGCGCGACATCTGGTCGATCGTCGCCCTGTCCACGGTGGTCGCGCTGTTCTCGGCGAGCCAGGACATCGTGCTCGACGCCTTTCGCCGCGAGATCCTGCCCGACGCCGAGCTGGGGCTCGGCACGTCGATCCACGTCAATGCCTACCGGATCTCGAGCCTCGTCCCCGGCGCGCTGGCGCTGATCCTCGCCGACCGGATGCCCTGGTCGGGCGTCTACGCCGTGACCGCCCTGTTCATGCTGCCGGGCATCGGCCTCGCGCTGTTCGCGCGCGAGCCGGCGCTGGCCCGGGGAAGCCCGCTGACGCTGCGCGAGGCGGTGGTCGAGCCGTTCCGCGAGTTCGTCACGCGCAACGGCGCCGGCGCCGCGCTGACGGTGCTCGCCTTCATCTTCCTCTACAAGCTCGGCGACAGCATGGCCACCGCGCTGGCCACGCCTTTCTACCTGGACATGGGATTCACCAAGACCGACATCGGCCTGGTCGCCAAGAACGCGGGGCTGTGGCCCAGCGTGATCGGCGGTCTGCTCGGCGGGCTGTGGATGGTCAGGCTGGGAATCAACCGCGCGCTGTGGCTGTTCGGCGTCGTGCAGGTCGTGTCGATCCTCGGTTACGCCTGGCTCGCCTGGGTGCACCGCCCCGACCTGTGGACCCTGGGCTGGGTGATCGGCTTCGAGGCGCTGGGGGTCGGGCTCGGGACCGCGGCGTTCACCGCCTTCATCGCCCGCGCGACCGATCCGCGCTACACGGCGACGCAGTTCGCGCTGTTCACGAGCCTCGCCGCCGTGCCGCGGACGATCGTCAACGCGTCGACCGGCTGGATCGTCGACAACACCGGCTGGCTCGATTTCTTCCTGCTGTGCACGCTGCTCGCCCTCCCGGGAATGGCATTGCTCTTGCATGTCGCCCCGTGGGGCGCGGATGTGCCCGAGCGGGCCGAAAAGGCCTAGCATCGATCACCGCCGACGACATGCTGCGGTCGCCGGCACCGGGCGGCGAGACGACGCGACGATGGACCGAAAGAAATTCAGCGCGATCGCGCATCGCGATCACGATTACTGCAACCCGATCTCGACGGCGAAGATCGAGCGCGTGTTCGACCTCCTTCCGCTCGATGCCTCGTCGCGGGTGCTCGACCTGGGCTGCGGGCGCGCCGAGCTGTGCCTGCGCATCATCGAGCGCTTCGGGTCCATGGCGGTCGCCATCGATCACTCGTCGGCGATGCTCGATGCGGCGCGCGAACGCGCCGAATGGACGGGCGCGCTGGGGAGACTGCATCTGGACAACGTCGACATCGCCGAATTCGTCGCCGACCCGGAGACCTTCCACCTGTCGGTGATGCTGGGCGCCGGCGGCATCGAGGGCGGCATGGCGGGCATCTGCAGGAAGCTTCGGACCTGGACCCGGTCGGGCGGCTACGTGCTGGTCGGGGAGGGCTACTGGCGCCGGCGCCCGCACCCCAAGTACCTGAGCTTCCTGGGCGGCGACCCCGGCTACGTCGACCACGCGGGCAACGTGAAGGCCGGCATCGACGCAGGCCTCATTCCGATGCACGCGATGACGGCGTCGGAAGACGAGTGGGACGAGTACGAATGGAAATACGCGCGCTCGATCGAACGCTACGCCGGCGAGCAGCCCGACGATCCGGACGTTCCCGAGATGCTCGAGCGCGTGCGCCGCTGGCGCGACGCCTATCTGCGCTGGGGGCGCGACACGCTGGGCTTCGGCCTGTACCTGTTCTACCGCCCGGGGGCGCGCAGCGGCTGACCGCGGCGCCGCGCCGCAGCGCTTCAGGGAATCGCTTCCAGCGCCTCGGCGAGCTCCAGCCACTCCGATTCCAGCCGCGCCAGCGTGAACGTCAGGTCGCCCTGCCGGGCGAGCGCCGTCACCAGCCGCGGCTTCGCCTCCTCGGTGTATGCGTCGGGCGAGGCGAGCCAGGCATCGAGCGAGCGCTTCTCCGCGCCCAGGGTTTCCATCTCGCGCTCGAGCACGGCCTGTCGCGCGACCAGCGGCTTGCGCCGGTCGGAGCGCTGCTGCCGCGCCAGCGCTTCCTCGCGCTTGCGGGCGCGGCGATCGACCGGGGCGTCGGTCGCCTTTGCCGCCTCGGTGGGGCGCTCCGTGGCCGCACCGCCGCGACGGTCGCGGCCGAGCACCCAGGCCTTGTAGTCGTCGAGATCGCCGTCGAAGGGCGCCACGGCGCCGTCGGCGACCAGCCACAGCTCGTCGGCGGTCGCGCGCAGCAGGTGGCGATCGTGGGCGACGACGATCAGCGCACCGCCGTAGTCCTGCAGTGCCTCGGTCAGCGCCTCGCGCATCTCGATGTCGAGGTGGTTGGTCGGCTCGTCGAGCAGCAGCAGATTGGGGCGCTGGCGCACGATCAGCGCCAGCGCGAGCCGCGCCTTCTCGCCGCCCGAGAACCTTCCGACGCCGGCGGTCGCCATGTCGCCGCGAAAATCGAAGCCCCCGAGGTAGTCGCGCAATTCCTGCTCGCGGGTGTCGGGCTCCAGCCTGCGCAGGTGCCACAGCGGGCTTTCGCCGGGGCGCAGCTGCTCGACCTGGTGTTGCGCGAAATAGCCCAGGCGCAGACCCTGCGCGGCGAAGCGCTCGCCCGCGCGCAGCGGCAGCGTGCCGGCCAGCGATTTGAGCAGCGTGGACTTGCCCGCGCCGTTGGCGCCCAGGAGGCCGATGCGCGCGCCGGCCAGGATCGCCCAGTCGACGCCCTCCAGCACCGGCGCTGCGCCCGGATAGCCGAGGCTCGCGTGCTCGAGGCGCAGCAGCTGGCGCGCCGTCGTCTCGACCGGAGGAAACGCGAACGCGAACGGACTGTCGACGTGCGCCGCGGCGATCAGCTCCATGCGCTCGAGCGCCTTGATCCGGCTTTGCGCCTGGCGCGCCTTGGTCGCCTTGGCGCGGAAGCGGTCGATGTAGGCCTTGAGGTGCGCGACCTGGCGCTGTTGCTTGGCGTATGCCGCCTGCTGCAGCGCGAGCTGCTGCGCGCGCTCGCGCTCGAATTGCGCGTAGTTGCCGGTGTAGGCGGCGAGCTTCCCCGCGTCGACGTGGACGATGGTGTCGGCGACGGCGTCCAGGAAATCGCGGTCGTGGGTGACCAGCAGCAGCGTCCCGGGATAGCGGCGCAGCCACTCCTCGAGCCACAGGACGGCGTCGAGATCGAGGTGGTTGGTCGGCTCGTCGAGGAGCAGCAGGTCCGAGCGGCACATCAGCGCCTGCGCGAGGTTGAGGCGCATCCGCCACCCGCCCGAGAAGCTCTCCACCGGCCGCCCCTGCGCCGGCTCGTCGAATCCCAGGCCCGCGAGCAGCGTCGCCGCCCGGGCGCGGGCGCTGTAGCCGCCGATGGCTTCGAAGCGATGGTGGAGCTCGGCGAGGTGCGCTCCGTCGCCACCCGCGCCGTGGTCGTCGCTGCCGCCGTCTCCGGCGGCCGCGGCGCTCTGGTTGTGCGCGGCGGCATGCGCGGCGCCCGCGGTGGCCAGCGCCTGCTCGATCTCGCGCAGCTCGCGGTCGCCGTCCTGCACGTACTCGATCGCGGGCAGGGCAACGGCGGGCGTCTCCTGCGCCACGTGGGCAAGCGTCCAGCGCGGCGGCAGTTCGACCGATCCCGCGTCGGGCAGGAGCTCGCCGCGGATCGCTGCGAACAGGCTCGACTTGCCACAGCCGTTGGCGCCGACGATGCCGACCTTGTGTCCGGCGTGCACCGTCAGGCTGGCGCCTTCGAGCAACCGCTTGGTGCCGCGGGCGAGGGTCAGGTTGGAGATGCGGATCATCGTGCGGGCTCGCGCGCGGCGCGCCAGGCGGAGCGGGGCGCCGGCGCCCTCGACCGCTCAGCGAAGCTCGAAGTCGTAGTCGACGAGCAGCGGCGCGTGATCGGAAAAGCGGCGATTCCTGTAGATCGACGTCGCGCGCGCGGCTGAGGCGATGCCGGGCGTCGCGATCTGGTAATCGATGCGCCAGCCGACGTTCTTCGCCCACGCCTGGCCGCGGTTGGACCACCACGTGTACTGCTCGGGCCGCGGGTCGAGGCGGCGGAACACGTCGACGAATCCCAGCTCATCGAACACCCGCGTCAGCCAGGCGCGCTCCTCGGGGAGGAATCCCGAGTTCTTCTGGTTGCTGCGCCAGTTCTTGAGATCGATCGGCTGGTGCGCGATGTTCCAGTCGCCGCAGAGGATGATCTCGCGGCCGCTTTGGACGAGGCTCGCGAGCTTGGGCAGGAACGCCTCGAGGAAGCGGAACTTGGACGCCTGCCGGTGCTCGCCGCTCGAGCCCGACGGCAGGTAGAGGCTGACGATCGACAGGTCGCGGAAATCGGCTTGCAGATAGCGCCCCTCGGCGTCGAATTCGCGATGGCCGAAGCCCGTCTGCACCGGCGCTGCGACCTTCGAATAGAGCGCGACGCCCGCGTAGCCCTTGCGCTCGGCCGGATGGAAGGCCGCGTGCGCACCGCGTGGCGCGCGCAGCGGTTTGGGCACGTCGTCGGGCATGCACTTGATCTCCTGCACGCAGACAACGTCCCACGGCTCGGTGCGCGCGAGCCAGCGCGCGAAACCCTTGCGCTCGGCGGAGCGCAGCCCGTTGACGTTGAGGGAAATGACCCGCATCGCTCGATCGCGAAAAGGGCGCGAGTTTACCGCAGCGAAGGGAGAAGGGCGCGGGCGGAACGCTATACTCGGCGCCCGTCTTCACCCTTGGATCCCGCCCGCGGCTCGTTCGCCTTGCGCCCATGACCGACTTTCGACAGGATTTCCTGCAGTTCGCATTGGCACGGGACGTGCTTCGTTTTGGGGAGTTTGTGACCAAGGCGGGGCGCAAGAGTCCGTATTTCTTCAATGCGGGCCTGTTCAACGATGGCGCAAGCCTGCGACGGCTGGGCGAGTTCTATGCGGAGGCGCTGCTCGCCTCGGGCGTCGGGTGCGACCAGCTCTTCGGACCGGCGTACAAGGGGATCACTCTTGCCGCCGCGACCGCCATTGCGCTTGCCGCCGCCGGGCACAACCTGCCGTACAGCTACAACCGCAAGGAAGCGAAGGATCATGGCGAGGGCGGCCGGGTCGTCGGTGCGCCGCTGGCGGGACGGGTGATGATCGTCGACGACGTCATCACTGCGGGCACGTCGGTGCGCGAATCGGTCGAGCTGATCCGCGCCCATGGCGCGACACCCGCCGGGGTGCTGATCGCGCTGGACCGGATGGAGCGCGGGCAGGGTGCGACGTCGGCGGTGCAGGACGTGCGCGACGCCTACGGCATACCGGTCGTGGCGATCGCCAACCTCGACGACGTGATGGCGTTCATCGGCGGTCGCGACGAGCTCGCGGCGATGCGCCCGGCGATTGCCGCCTACCGCGAACGCTACGGAGCACGCTGAGCAGTCCCCGAATCGGAGCGCAGACAGGAATCGCAATGAACACGAGGGCAGGACAGGGACGAGTCGCCGGACGCACCGACCGCAGGGGCCTCGGCCGCGGCGATCCGTCGCCGGCGGGCGAGGGCGGCGGCTCGATGTGGCTGCTGCCCGCGCTGCTCGTCGGCATCGTCCTGCTCGTGACCGCGGGCAGTGCCGACGCGGGGCTCTACAAGTGGACCGACGAGCGCGGCGTCGTCCACTACAGCGACACGCTGCCGCCCGACGCCGTGAACCGCGCCAGCGTCCAGCTGAATCGCGAGGGCATCGCCATCAAGAAGACCGGCCAGGCGCCCACCGCGGCAGAGCAGGAGGCCCGCCGGGCGCAGGACCAGCAGAAGCGCGACCAGGAGCGCGAACGGCTGCTGGCCGAGCGCCGCGACCGGGCGCTCCTCGATTCCTACACCAGCGAGAACGACATCGACCTCGCGAAGACGCGCGCCCTGGCGACGATCGAGGGGCAGATCGCGTCGGCGCGATCCTATGTCGCGCAGATCGCCAAGCGCCGCGCGCAGCTCGAGACGCAGAAGGCCGGATACGCGGGCAAGGCCGTGCCGGCGGCCATCGGCAGCGAGCTCGCGTCCATCGATGCCGAGCTCGCGCGCCAGGCCGATTTCATCGCCGGCAAGCAGAAGGAGGCGGCCGCGGCTGCGGCGCGCTACGACGCGGACAAGCGCCGGTTTCACGAGCTGAAGAGCAGTGCGACCGACGGTCTCGGATCGCCGGGCGCCACGCGGCTGTCCGCCGTGCAGCCTCTGCCCGGCGTCGCATCGCGCTACTGACCGGTCGCGCCGGCGGCTGACCGGTCGCAGCTCCTCCCGCCCCGCCCCCGCCGGTCTGCGATAATCGCGGTTTCCACCGCGATCATTCCGGCTTGCCGCATCGGGCCCGTTCCGCCCGCAGCCAGGCAGCCGCCCTTCCGATGGCTCAATACGTATACACGATGAACCGTGTGGGCAAGGTCGTCCCGCCCAAGCGCGAAATCCTGAAGGACATCTCGCTGTCGTTCTTCCCCGGCGCCAAGATCGGCGTGCTCGGACTCAACGGCTCGGGCAAGTCGACGCTGCTGCGGATCATGGCCGGCGTCGACCGCGAATTCGAGGGCGAGGCCGTGCCGATGCCCGGCTTGCGCATCGGCTACCTGCCGCAGGAGCCTGCGCTCGATCCGCAGGCGACGGTGCGCGAGGCCGTCGAGCAGGGCATGGGCGAGGTGCTTGCGGCCAAGGCGCGGCTCGACGAGGTCTATGCGGCCTACGCCGAGCCTGACGCCGATTTCGACGCGCTCGCGGCCGAGCAGGCGCAGCTCGAGGCGGTGATCGCGGCCTCCGGCGCCAATTCCGACGTGCAGATGGAGATCGCCGCCGACGCGCTGCGGCTGCCGGCATGGGAGGCGAAGATCGGCCAGCTCTCCGGCGGCGAGAAGCGCCGCGTCGCGCTGTGCCAGCTGCTGCTGTCGAAGCCGGACATGCTGCTGCTCGACGAACCCACCAACCATCTCGACGCCGAAAGCGTCGAGTGGCTCGAGCAGTTCCTGCAGAAGTTCCCCGGCACCGTCATCGCCGTCACCCACGACCGCTACTTCCTCGACAACGCGGCCGAGTGGATCCTCGAGCTCGACCGCGGCCACGGCATCCCGTGGAAAGGCAACTACACGTCGTGGCTCGAGCAGAAGGAACAGCGCCTGGAGACCGAGTCGAAGCAGGAGGCGGCCCGCATCAAGGCGATGCAGAAGGAGCTCGAGTGGGTGCGCAGCAATCCCAAGGGACGCCAGGCCAAGAGCAAGGCGCGGATCGCGCGCTTCGAGGAGCTCTCGAGCTACGAGCACCAGAAGCGCAACGAGACGCAGGAGATCTTCATCCCCGTCGCCGAGCGCCTCGGCGATGCGGTGATCGAGTTCAGGAACGTGAGCAAGGCCTTCGGCGAGCGCGTGCTGATCGACGATCTCTCGTTCTCGATCCCGCCGGGGGCGATCGTCGGCATCATCGGACCCAACGGCGCCGGCAAGACGACGCTGTTTCGCATGATCAGCGGCGCCGAAAAGCCGGATTCGGGCGAGATCGTCATCGGCCACACGGTCCAGCTCGCCGTCGTCGACCAGACGCGCGAATCGCTGCCCAACGACAAGACCGCCTGGGAGGCGATCTCCGGCGGCCAGGACATCCTGACCGTCGGCCGCTTCGAGATGCCCTCGCGCGCCTATCTCGGCCGCTTCAACTTCAAGGGCGCCGACCAGCAGAAGAACGTCGGGACCCTGTCGGGGGGCGAGCGCGGCCGGCTGCACCTGGCCGCGACGCTGCTGAAGGGCGGCAACGTGCTGCTGCTCGACGAGCCGTCGAACGACCTCGACGTCGAGACCCTGCGGGCGCTCGAGGAGGCGCTCGAGGAATTCGCCGGCAGCGCGCTCATCATCTCCCACGACCGCTGGTTCCTCGACCGCATCGCGACCCACATCCTGGCCGTCGAGGACAACTCCAGGTGGGTGTTCTTCCAGGGGAACTTCCACGAATACGAGGCCGACAAGAGGAAGCGCCTCGGCGAGGAAGCCGCGCGGCCGCACCGGCCCCGCTTCAAGCCCCTGCACTCCTGACCGAGTATCGAAATCCGGGACGCACCACGTTTTCCCGCGGAGTTTGTCGCCACAGGGTCGCGAGGCCGGAAAACGTGGTGCGTCCCGGATTTCCGGAAAACGTGGTGCGTCCCGGGTTTCGCCGGGTTTCGGGGGTGAGGGGGGTTTATGCCCCGAGCTTGCGGCGCAGGATGTCGTTGACCTGCGCGGGATTGGCCTTGCCCCTGGAGGCTTTCATCACCTGGCCGACCAGGGAGTTGAAGGCCTTGTCCTTGCCGGCGCGGAATTCGGCGACGATGGCGGGATTCGCCGCGATCACCTGGTCCGCCAGCGCCTCGATCGCACCGGCATCGGAGATCTGGCGCAGGCCGCGGCGCTCGATGATCGCATCGGCGGCGTTCTCGCCGGGCGCTTCGCCCGCCCACAGGGCGTCGAACACCTCCTTCGCCATCTTGCCCGACAGCGTGCCGTCGGCGACGCGGCGCAGCAGGCCCGCGAGCTGCGCCGGGGTCACCGGCGCGGCGGCGACCGCGACCTCGCTGCGGTTGCGCGCCGCGGAGAACTCGCCCAGCACCCAGTTGGCGACAAGCTTGCAGGCCGCGGCGTCTCGCGCGGGCAGCGCCGTCGCCGCCGCCTGGTAATAGTCGACGAGCTCGCGCGAGGACGTCAGCTGCGCGGCGTCGTAATCGGTGATGCCGTGCTCGGCGCAGAGGCGCGCGCGCATCGCCTCGGGCAGCTCGGGCATGGCGGCGCGCACGCGCGCGATCCACGCGTCGTCGATCGTGAGCGGCGGCAGGTCCGGATCCGGGAAATAGCGGTAGTCCTGCGCTTCCTCCTTGCTGCGCATCGACCGCGTCTCGTTGCGGTCCGGGTCGTAGAGGCGCGTCTCCTGCACGACCTTGCCGCCGTCCTCGATCAGCTCGATCTGGCGCCGCACCTCGTAGTCGATCGCCTGCTGCAGGAAGCGGAAGCTGTTCAGGTTCTTGATCTCGCAGCGGGTGCCCAGCGGC
>JBLMVY010000071.1:0-12141 GCA_050256935.1 Candidatus Levyibacteriota bacterium
CGGGCTGCTGATCCCGGCGCTCAACGTCGGGGCCGTGCAGGCCCTGACCGGCAGCGAGCTCGCCCACGCCTCGTCGATCGTCAACTTCGTGCGCCAGCTGGGCGGCGCCGTCGGGGTCAACCTGCTCGCCGTCATTCTGGAGTGGCGGCTGGACCAGCTCGGGACCGCCGACGCCGCGCGGGCCTTCCATGAATGCTTCGCGATCGTTACCCTAGCGTTTGCCCTCGCGATCGTCCCCGCGTGGTCCATTCGAAGTCACCGGAGGTAGCCATGTACCAGAGGATCCTTGTTGCATTCGACGGGTCGCCGGAGAGCCGTCTCGCCGTCGACGAATGCAGCCACCTGACGCAGATCTCGGGTCGCGAGATCCACCTGGTATGCGTGCTGCACGATCCATCGCCCTACCTGCTCGCGGGCGAATTCGTCCCGGAGCCCGCGCTGGCCGTCGACAGGACGCGGATGGACGCGGACCTCAAGGACGCCGCGGCCACGCTCACCCAGCGCGGATTCGCGGTGACCACGCATCTGGAGGACGGCGAGCCCGTCGACGTCATCGTGCAGATGGTCAACGCCCTGAAGATCGACCTGCTGATCCTCGGGCACCGGCGCAGCAAGAAGTTCGCGCTCCGTTGGTGGCGCGGATCCGTCGACTCGCTGCTGATCGAGCGCGTGCGCTGCAGCATCCTGATCGCGGGCGACGGCGCGCCGCATTGACGCGGCGCCGGCCGCGAGCGACCCGCTAGGCGAGCGCGCCGACGATTGCCAGCGCGGCGAGCGCGGCGGTCTCCGCCCGCAGCACGCGCGGACCCAGATGGGCCCCGATGGCACCGCGCGCGAGCGCCGCGCCCACCTCGTCGTGGGTGAAGCCGCCTTCCGGGCCGACGATCAGCGTCCGCGGCGGCGATTCCCCGGCAACGCTTCGCAGCGAGCGTAGCGCCTGGCCGTCGAGGACGACCATCGGCGCCCGCCGATCCTCCGCCCCGGCGAGCCAGTCCGCGAACGCGGCGACGGGCAGGATCCCGGGCAGCCGGTTGCGGCCGCACTGCTCGCAGGCCGCGATCGCGATCTGGCGCCAGTGGACGACGCGCCGCTGCGCGCGCTCTTGTGCAAGCCCCTGGCTGCGCGCCGCCTGCACGGGAACGATCGCCGCCGCCCCCAGCTCGACCGCCTTGCGGACGACGAAATCCATCATGTCGGCGGCGATCATCGCCTGCACCAGCGTGACGGCCTGCGCCGGCTCGCGCTCGATGTCGCTGAACGGCCCGACCCGGGCGACGACACCCTGCCGGTCGATGTGGGCGATCGTCGCGGCGTACTCGCCACCCGTACCGGCGAACAGCGCAAGGGCGTCTCCGCGGCGCATGCGCAGCGCCTGCGCGACGTGCCTGGCCGCGGCGGCCGGGAGCGGGTATTCGCCGCCCGTCTCGGGCAGCTGCTCCGCATCGCCGACGAAGATCCGCGGCGTCAGCACGGTTGCCCCTGCAATCCCGCTCAGACCGCCGGCACGGCGGCGCCGATGAAGCTCCGCAAGGCCTCGAGCACCGCATCGGGTTGCTCGATGGTCAGCGCATGCCCGCATCCGGGCAGCGTCACGCTGTGCGCGTCGGGCAGCGCCCCGATCAGCGACTTGGCATTGCGCGGCGGCGCCATGACATCGCGCTCGCCCATGACGACGAGTGCGGGGCAGCGCAGCGCAGCGGCCGCAGCGAGGCCGTCGGCATAGCGATGGCAGGCGAGGAGGTCCGTCGACAGCACGCCCTCGCTCGTGCGCTCCATCAGGCGCATCGCGCTGCCGAGCATCCACAATCCGGGGTTGCGGTTGCCTCCGATCTGGCTGCCCGGCGCATACGACCAGCCGTTGATCATCTCGTAGGCGACATGGTCGTTGCGCGCGGCGGCCGCGAGCAGGTCGTCGGACACGGGCATCGGCACCGCCGGCCCGAGCAGCGCGATCTTCGCCACGCTCTGCGGATGGCGGGCGGCGCACTCGAGCGCAGCCAGCGCGCCCAGCGAATGGCCGACGAGCACGGCGTTGCGCCGGGGTGAAGTCCCGGCGCAGGCCGCGACCACGGCGGCGATCCAGTCGGCGATGCTCCGGACATCGGCGAGTGCCGGCCCCTCCGAGCGTCCGTGGCCGGGAAGATCGATCGCGAGCACGTTCCATCCATGCCATGCGAAATAGCGCGACTGCAGCGCAAAGACGCTGTGATCGTTCGCCGCCCCGTGCACGAACACCATCGTCGGCGACGCGGGATCGTGCCCGCGCGTGCCCGTATAGGCGTAGACGTCCTTCCCGGCGATGCGGAGCTGCATCAGGCCTTGCCCGCCGCGTAGAGCGCTCGCGACAGATCCTCGATCAGGTCGGAGGGATCCTCGAGGCCGATCGAGAGCCTGATCGTCCCCTCGGTGATCCCCGCGCGCAGCAGGTCGTCCGCCGACATCCGGAAATGCGTGGTCGATGCCGGATGGATCACGAGCGACCTGGCGTCGCCGACGTTGGCGAGATGGGAGAACAGGCGCAGTGCCTCGATGAAGCGTCGTCCCTGCTCGCGCGTACCGCGCAGGTCGAAGCTGAACACGGCGCCGCAGCCGCGCGGCAGCAGCTTCTGCGCCAGCGCGTGATCGGGGTGGTCGGGCAGCCCCGGGTAGCCGACGGCCGCCACCAGCGGATGCGCGCGCAGGAAATCGACGATCACCCGCGTGTTCTCGACATGCCGGGCCATGCGCACCGGCAGGGTCTCGATGCCCTGCAGGATCTGGAACGCGACCGTCGGCGCCATGCAGGCCCCGAAATCGCGGATGCCCTCGCGGCGCGCGCGCAGCAGGAACGCGGCGGTCGTCGACTCCTCCGCGAACACCATGTCGTGGAAGCCTGCATAGGGCTCGGTCAGCGACGGGAATTTCGCCCGGGTCGCATCGGCGTTCCAGTCGAAGGCGCCCGAATCGACGAGCAGGCCACCGATCACCACGCCATGGCCCGACAGGAACTTGGTCGCCGAATGGAACACGAGGTCGGCGCCATGCTCGAAGGGCCGGACGAGCCAGGGTGTCGTGAACGTCGAGTCGACGAGCAGCGGCAGGCCGTGGCCGTGCGCGAGCTCCGCCACGCGTGGAATGTCGAGGACCTCGAGCCGGGGATTGCCCAGCGTCTCGCCGAAGAGCAGCCGGGTCGTCGGGCGGATCGCCGCGCGCCAGGCGTCGATGTCGCGCGGATCGACGAACGTGGTCTCGATGCCGAAGCGCGGCAGCGTGTAGTCGAGCAGGTTGTGCGAGCCGCCGTAGAGCGAGCGCGAGGCGACGATGTGCGATCCGGCGGAGAGCAGCGTGACGATGGCCAGATGCAGCGCCGCCTGTCCGCTGGCGGTGGCGATCGCCCCGGCGCCGCCTTCCAGAGCCGCGATGCGCTCCTCGAGCACCGCGCAGGTCGGATTCGCGATGCGCGAATAGACGTAGCCGGCACGCTCCATGTTGAACAGCGCAGCGGCATGGTCGGTGTCGGGGAAGACGAACGACGCCGTCTGGTAGATCGGGGTCGCCCGCGCCCCGGTCGCCGGATCCGGGCGCGCGCCGGCGGGCGGCGACGGCGTGTCAAACTGATGGGTCCGTGGTTTGGTCATCGCGCGCGCATTGTCCGCCGTTCGTCTCGCCGCTGGCAAGGACCCTTCGGGCTGCGCGCCGAGGATGGTGCTGCTGCGCCTCAGGCTTCGGGATAGAGGGCGCCAAGAACCTCGCGCACGACCTCGCGCAGCGTCGCGGCGATCTCCGTCGCAATGCTCTCGGGATCGCAGCCCTGCGCGCGCCGCAGCCAGGGTTGCTGCGCGGACCCGGACGCGCGGCGCGCGATCGCCGTCGCGACCACGTCGCGCCAGACCGCGGGATGCTCGCCCGCGCTCCACTCGCCCCGGCCGCGACCATAATGCGCGACCGCGAGATAGCGCAGGATCGCCGCGGGGACGAGTGCGGCGACGAACTCGTTGCTCCAGCGCAGCGATGCCCCGGTCGTGCCGCGCACCAGGTTGAATCCGCGCGCGATCCCGGCCGCGCCCAGCGCACCCGCGACCCCGCCGGCAAGCAGCCCGGCGCCGAACGTCAGCCCCCCCGCGGCGAGGTCCGCGGCCAGCCCGGTCAGCGCGCCCGACAGGAAGCCCCCGACGATCGCGGCCTTGCGCTCGTCGATCGGCGCTTCGGTGACGACGCTGTCGGCGAGCCGTGCCGTGACCTCCGCCGCCGCGCGGCCCTCGAGATGGTGGATGGCGATCAGGCGATCGGTGCTCGCCCGTATGTCCGCGTCCAGGCGCTGCGCCAGCGCGGCCATTGCGGTGGCCTTCGCCGTGCCCGCGCCGCGATCGGGAATGCCGATGGCCCTGCCCACCTCGCGCAGCGACTCGCGCAAGCCCGTCTCCGGCAGGGCCTCGCGGTCGCAGGCGGCGCGGGCGACCGGTCGCGCGATCGCCTCCATCGCCGCGTCGAACGCGGATTCCCGCGCCGCGGTCCACGCTGCGGCGAGGCGCGCGAAACCCTCGCGCCTCGGCGCGGGCAGGGCGTTCGCCACGGCGCGCAGCAGCGTGCGTTCCTGCACCCAGCAGCGGGCAAACGCGTCGAGCGCGAGAATCGCGCGGATCATCGGGCGCACGCCCAGCGCGTCGCGCCAGCGAGCGAGGTCCGCGGCTTCCTCGCCGGGGCTGCGCGGCGGTCCGGTCTGGTTGAGCAGCACGATCACCGGCTTGCCGACCCATTCGAGGATCTGCATCTCCGGTGCGACATAGCCGGCGTCCTGCGGGCGCTCCGCGGCGTTGACGAGGTAGAGCACGACGTCGGCGCGATCGCGAACGTTCCGCACCGCCTGCTGGCTCGACCAGAAGGGGCGGTCGCGCCAGCGATCCCAGGTCGAGGCGAGGAAGCCCAGGATCGGGTTGTCGAGGGCCGCGAGTCGCCGCGCGAGCCTCGCGCTGTCGCCGAAGCCCGGTGTGTCCCACAGCGCAAGCGTATCCCCGGCCGCAGTCTCGAGCATCGGGTAGCGCTCGGCCGCGGTCGTGACATGGGCGGCGTCGCGGACCTCCCCGACATCGCGTCCGAGCAGCGTGCGCGCCAGCGTCGTCTTGCCCGCGTTGGTGTGCGCCACCAGCGACAGCGCGATGTCCTGCGGCGATGCGCCCGCGGCGCCATCGGGCTCGCCCGGGCCGGATCGGCTCGATGCCGCAGGCGCCGTCACGTTGGCGAGCGCTCGAGCAGGTCGTTGAAGGAGGCGGCCGCCGCGGCGACGTCCGGGCGCGCCAGCGAGACGAACAGCGGTGTGGCGCCCCGTGCCTCGAGCACCTGTCGCCATGCCGTCCGGCGCTCTTCGATCCGCTTCGGAACGCCGCCAAAGCGCGCGGTGAATTCGGTGGTGTCGACCATCGCGATCAGCGGCGCGCCGCCGGCCTGCGCCGCGAGCTCGCCGACGACCGCGCCGTGGTTCTCGGCCTCGGGGGTCGCCGCGAGATCGAAGAGGACGATGACCGCGGCCAGGCTTGCGGGCGCGGAGGGCAACGGCGGCGCATCGTCGCCGTAGCGGACCGCAGGCGTCCATTCAAGGTCGACCGGCGCTTCGAGGGCTCGCGCGAGCAGCGCACGCAGGCCTTCGGCAGCAGGTGCTGGAACGTCCAGGCTGTAGGGTATGGCGAGCACCCTCGCGGTGCCTGCGCGCCAGGCGCGGACGACGCGCCGGAAATAGGGCGTGTCGAGACCCAGGGGGAAGCGGCGCGAGATGCGCCTCGCCCCCATCCATGCCGCGCCGGCCAGCGCGAGGCGCGGCACGACGACGACGACGAGGATGGTTCCCGCGTACAGATGGATCCAGCGGGCCGCGTTCTCGCCCTGGCTTGCCGGACCCAGCGCCTGCAGGGCCTCGGCGCCCGGGACGGCGATTCCCGTGACCATCGCACCCGGGGCCAGCACCACGTGCAGGAGTCGCGCGACGTCGCCGGCGTCGAGAAACGTGCTCTGCCAGACGGCACGGTACTCGAGCGCGATCCCGCGCACATAGAGTCCGCCGATCTCCCCCAGCGCCAGCGCCGCCGCGGCGGCGTGCAGGATGCCGGCGGCACGGCGCCGCCACAGCGGCGCGGCCATCCGCGTCCAGTCGGCGACGAAGGTCGCAGCCGCGCCGGCGAGGGAGCGGGTGTCGCCGGCATCCCCCAGGCCGCGCGGGATGGCGCCGAGCAGCTGCGCGAGCAGTGACCGCAGCCCGCCCGGGGCCCTCGGGGGCGCGGCGCTGCGGGAGGTCGCCAGCGCGATCGCGAGCAGGACGTAGACGGCGACGTTCCACGCGAGCAGGGCCAGCACCGGGGGGGCGAGCAGGTTGATCCGCTGCGAGGGGCCGACATGCGCGGCGGCAAGGCCGACGATGAAAGCGGCCGCGACCGCGGCGATGGCGACCTTCCCGACCGAGACCCGATCGCCGGTGAGCGAGCGCAGCCGCGGCTCGCGCGTGACGAGGCGCGACAGGGCGAGGGCCGCGCGGCGCCCCACGTATGCCTCCGCCGGGGCGCCCTCGCCGGCCGCACGCGCGGCTTCCTGTCCGACCGCGATGCGATCGGCGTCGCTCCAGAGCGCCCGCGCGCGATCGGCGGTCTCGATCGCCTGCACGAGCACCACATCGCGGGCGCTGCGTTCATCCATGCGTGTCCGTGCTCGCGTCGAAGGACTATGATTGGCAAACCGGCCCTGCGGCGGAATGCTACCAAGGTTGGAACGAATCGACCCATGGATCGCCACGACGCACCTTCCCCGCCGGTCAAGGGACGCGGCGCGACGTCCAATCCGGACAACCGCTTCCGCAGCGAACGGCGCGAGGCCTGCGACGATGGCTGGGCGCCCGCGACCCTCGCCGGCCCGGACGGCGACGCCGACGCGGACGGCAGCACGCCTGCTCGCCCGGCGCCGAGGACGACGGTCAGCGTCCAGCCCGCGCGCAGCATCATCGCGCGCAACGATTCGCCCGACATTCCGTTCACCCAGTCGATCAATCCCTACCAGGGCTGCGAGCACGGCTGCATCTACTGCTATGCCCGGCCGTCGCACGCCTTCCTCGACCTGTCCCCGGGCATCGATTTCGAGACGCGACTGTTCGCCAAGCCGCAGGCGGCCGAGCTGCTGCGCGCCGAGCTCGCGAAGCCCGGATATCGCTGCGACCCGATCGCGCTGGGCGCCAATACCGATCCCTATCAGCCGATCGAGCGCGAATGGAAGCTGACGCGGTCGATCCTCGAGGTGCTCGCGCAGTGCGAGCACCCGTTCACCATCGTGACCAAGTCGTCGCTGGTCGAGCGCGACATCGACCTGATCGCGCCGATGGCCGCCAGGCGCATGGCCCGCGTCTACGTCTCCATCACCACCCTCGACCGCGATCTCGCGCGCAGGATGGAGCCGCGGGCCGCGGCGCCGCAGCGCCGCCTGCAGACGGTCAAGGCGCTGGCGGACGCCGGCATACCCGTCGGCGTGATGACGGCGCCGGTGATCCCGCAGCTCAACGACCGCGACCTCGAGGCGATCCTCGAGGCGGCGGCAGCCAACGGCGCCAGGTCGGCGGGCTGGGTGCTGCTGCGCCTTCCGCGCGAGGTCGCGCCGCTGTTTCGCGAATGGCTCGATGCCCACTATCCCCAGCGCGCGGCGCACGTGATGAGCCTGATCCGCCAGATGCGCGGCGGCCGCGACTACCAGGCGGCCTTCGGTGCGCGGATGCGCGGCGACGGCGCGTACGCGGCGCTGATCGAGCGGCGTTTCGAACTCGCCTGCGCCCGCCTCGGTCTCAACCGCGGCCGCGATCACGCCGGGCTCGACACGACGCGCTTCCGGCCGCCGGCGGCGCCGGCCGCGGCGACCCGGGGCCAGCTCGACCTGTTCGGCGGCGAATTCGCCCGGGACGACGCCCGGCAACGCAGCTCATATCGATGAAGGAGATCTTGCGATGAGTGGTGCGAGACATCTGGCGGCGTGGGTGGCCGCGATCGTCTTTTTCGTCCTCGGGGCGATCTGGTACAGCGTGTTCGCAGGCCCCTGGGCGAACGCCATCGGCAAGACCTTCGACCAGATCACCCGCGAGCAGGGTGGATCGCCGCAACCCTATGCGATCGGTTTCGCCGCCATCCTGCTGATGTGCTACACGCTGTCGTGGCTGATCGAGAGGCTGCAGGCGTCGACCTTCGCCGGCGGCCTGCGCCTCGGCGCGACGGTCGCCTTCGGCTTCGTCGCCGCGACGCTGGCGCTCAACTACGGCTTCGAGTCGCGCTCGCTGACGCTGTGGCTGATCAACGCCACCTACGTCGTGCTCGGACTGGCCACCGCCGGCGCGATCATCGGGGGATGGAAGCGGGCCGCCTGAGCCGCCCGCAAGGCGTTCCCGCGACGACCACCTTGCACTCGCCTGCCGCTCACACGCCGAGATAGCGCTGCAGCAGGGCCGGCTGGGCCTTGATCTCGGCGGCGGGCCCCTCGTGCACGATGTGCCCGTTGTTGATGATGTAGACGCGTTGCGCCAGCGCCAGCGTCGCCGCGAGATTCTGCTCGACCAGCACGATCGTCTGTCCCGCCGCCGCCAGGTCGCGGCAGGCGACCATCAGCGCCTGCACGATCACCGGCGCGAGACCCTCGAACGGCTCGTCCAGGAGGATGATCTTGGGATCGCGGATGAGCGCGCGCGCGATCGCGAGCATCTGCTGCTCGCCTCCCGAAAGATCGGTGCCGCTGCTGCCGCGCCGCTCCTTGAGCCGCGGGAACATCTCGTAGATGCGATCGAGGGGCCACTTCGTCGGCGCCGTCAGTCCGGCGAGGATCAGGTTCTCCTCGACATCGAGGCTGCCGAAGATCCGGCGGTCCTCGTGCACCAGCTGCATGCCGGCCCTGGCGACGTCGTGGCTCTTCATTCCGGCGATCTCGACCCCGTCGAGCTTGATCGAGCCCGTGCGCGGGGTCACCACGCCCATCAGGCTCTTCAGGGTCGTGCTCTTGCCCGCGCCGTTGCGCCCGAGCAGCGCGACCACCTCGTTGCGCTCCACGCGCATCGAGACGTCGAAGAGGATGTGGGAATCCCCGTAATAGCTGTTGAGTCCGCTGACCTCGAGCAGGCTCATGCGACGGCCCCCCGCGGCTGCGGCCCGGCGGCGCGCGTGCTCATGCGTCGATCACTCCGTGGACGCCGCCGAGGTACGCCTCCTGCACGGCCGCGTTGCCCTTGATCTCGTCGGGCGTCCCTTCGACCAGCACGCGGCCCTCCTGCAGCACGGTGATGCGCTCCGCCAGGTTGAACAGCGCGTCCATGTCGTGGTCGATGATGATCATCGTGCGTCCCGCGCCGATTGACTTCAGGAGCTTCACCGTCTCGGCGCGCTCGCTCGGGCTCATGCCCGCGAGCGGCTCGTCGAGCAGCAGCAGCGTCGGCGACGACGCGAGCGCGAGTCCCACTTCCAGCCTCCGCTTCTCCCCGTACGCGAGCTGCGACACCGGCGTGTCGCGGCACGCGACCAGATTCACGAGCTCCAGCGTGTGGTCGACCTGCTCGGGCAGTCCGGGAATCTTCCGCAGGTTTCCCAGCATGTCGAGCCTGAACTTGCCGCGCAGCTCGGCGAGCGCGGCGATGGTGACGTTCTCGCGCACCGTCAGCCGGTTGAACAGCTGGTTGACCTGGTAGCTCTTGGTGAGCCCCAGCTGGCAGACGTCGGTCACGGTCATGCCGGTGATGTCGCGGCCGTCGAACACGATCTTGCCGGACGAAGGCGGCACCTCGCAGGTCAGCATCTTGAAGAACGTGCTCTTGCCCGCCCCGTTGGGGCCGATGATGCCGCGCAGCTCGCCCCGGTTGACCGAGAAGTCGATGTCGGCGTTGGCGATCACCCCGCCGTAGTACTTGCTGAGGCCGGTGGCCTGGAGGATCGGGCCGCTGGATCCCGACGACGGGCGGCTTCGCGCCGGCAGCGACCCCGCGCCGGGAGCCGCGCCGCCAGGTCCGGGCGCCTTCGCGGTCTCGTCTTCGCCGACGTCGAATCCGGGGAGCGATGCCGGCTCCTCGGTGCCCGCGGGAGTTGCCCTGCCGCTCAGCCGGCGGTAGAGGTCGGTGATGCCGCCGATGATGCCGTGCCGCAGGAAGCTGACCAGCAGCACGAACACCAGTCCGAGCGCGAGCTTCCACGAGGCGCCCAGACCCAGCGTCCCCTGCAGGTAATCCTGCAGGTACAGCCAGATGGTGGCGCCCAGCAGCGGGCCGAACAGCGTGCCGCGGCCGCCGATGGCGGTCAGGATCACCAGCTGCCCCGAAGTCTCGAAGGTGAACGCGTCCGGCGGCATGAACGCCTGCAGCACGCCGAGCAGGCCCCCGGCGAGCCCGGCGTAGGCCGCGGCGATGACGAAGGCCGCGAGCTTGTAGCCGTGGACGTTGTGGCCCACCGCCGCCGCCCGCAGCGGATTCTCGCGGATCGCGCTGAAGATCGCCCCGACCGGCGAGCGCACGATGCGCAGCGCGACGACGATGCCGACGAAATAGCACAGCGCCAGGAACGGATAGAGCGACCAGCCGGTGCTCATGTGGAGCGTGGTGAAACCGAGGTAGAGCGTCGGCGCCGGAACGCCGGGCAACCCGTTCTCGCCGCCGGTCCAGTGCGCAAGGGGATTGAACTCGACGAAATAGAACACCTCGGCGATCGCCACCGTGATCATCGCGAAGTAGATGCCGGTGCGCCGCAGCGCGATCAGCCCGACCAGGTAGCCGACGGCGGCAGCCGCGATCATGCCGATCATCAGCGCCAGCACGACGTACGGAAATCCCGCCTTGGTCAGCAGGTAGGCGGCGACGAAGCCGCCGGTGCCGTAGAAGGCCGACTGGCCGAACGAAAGCAGCCCGGTGTAGCCGAACAGGATGTCGAAGCCGATGCCGAACAGGCCCCAGACCAGGATGCGGTTGACGGTATCGGGCGCGAACCCGAGATGCGGAAGCACCAGAGGCGCGACGATCAGGCCGAGCGCCAGCAGCGCCTCGACCAGGTACGGACGTTGCCTCAGCATCGGACGCCCGCGCTCATTCGCGGCCCCGCGTGCCGAACAGCCCCTGCGGCCGCAGCATCAGCACCAGCGTCATCGCCCCGAACAGCATGACGTAGGCGTAACCCGGGTTGAACATCGACGTGATGCTGATGATCTCGCCGGCGATCAGGCCGCCGAGCACGGCGCCGGGAAACGATCCGACGCCGCCGATGACGACGACGACGAACGTCTGCACCAGGATCGCCTCGCCGACGTCGGGGGTGAGCGATGCGATCGGGGCGTTGACGATTCCGGCGAAGCCCGCAGCCATCGCCCCGATCCCGAACACGATCATGAACACCCGATAGACGTTGATGCCCAGGGAATCGACCATCACCGGGTCCTCGATCCCGGCGCGCACGATCATGCCCAGACGCGTCCGGTAGAGCACCACGTACAGCGCCAGCAGCGCCACCGCGACGATGCCGACGGCAGCCAGGCGATAGGTCGGATAGAACAGGAACCCCAGCGAGGTGATGCCCGAGAACATCGACGGCGCCGGTACGGTCTTGGACAGGCTGGAGAAGAACAGGCGCACGAGCTCGACCATGCAGATGCCCAGGCCGAAGGTGACCAGCAGCTGGTCCTCGTGCGGACGGTCGTAGAAATGGCGGATGATCAGCCGCTCCATCGCGATGCCGACCACGAGCAGGAACAGCGTGCCGGCGATCACCGCCACCAGGAACGAGCCGGTCGCCTCGTAGGCGACGTAGCCGGCGTAGCCGCCGAGCATGAACATCGCGCCGTGCGCGAGGTTCAGCACGCCGAGCGTGCCGTAGATGATCGTCAGCCCGGAGCTGATCAGCGCGAGCAGCGCGCCCAGGGCCAGACCATTGAACAGCTGTGAAGCGAAATTAGTCCACGTGATCATTTCGGACGTCCATGCGATCCCGCGGGCCCGGAACCTGCCACACGCACCGCCGCGCTCGGTGCGCCGCGGGCGGCGATTGCCGCCCGCGACCCGAGTGCGCCTTCAGACTCAGGTGTAGTCACCCAGCTTGCAGCCGAACGCGTCCGGCTTCTGCATCAGCGGAGCGCCGGGGAGCACCTCGGTGACCTCCCAGAAGTCTTCCTTGTTCTTCATGTCGC
>JBLMVY010000072.1:0-4161 GCA_050256935.1 Candidatus Levyibacteriota bacterium
CCGCGAAGTGGAGCGCATCGCCGGCTTCGATCGCGATCCGCGGCGGCTTGATCGGCCGGCGTCCATGATGGAAAACGACGGCCAGCCGCAGCGCCAGCAGCATCGCGCGGAAAGCGGCGTCGTCGAGGATCACACCCATCTTGCCGAGACCGCCGCGGCAGCCCAGCACGAGGTTCGAAAGGGTCTGCTGCTCGCCGGCGGAGAATCCCGGCATGTCCGCATGCTGGAGGATGTAGGCGCCGTGCTTGTGGAAACCGGTGTGCGACACCGAGATCCCGATCTCGTGCAGCAGCGCCGCCCAGCCCAGGCGCTGGACGGCGACGGGATGGGGCCTCGATACGGCGCGGCGGTGCAGGTCGACGGCCATCGCGGCGACCCGCGACGCATGCTCCCGGTCGACCTGATAGCGGTTGAGGAACTGCTCGATGGTCGCCGACCTCGCGTCGTGATGCTCGGTGCGACCGAGGAGGTCGTACAGCGCGCCCAGGCGCAGCGCGCCCCCGACGGGATTGACCCGCGGTACGCGCAGCTCGGCCAGGGCGGCCGTCATGATCGCGAGCCCGCCGGCCAGCACCGGTGCGCGCTCGGGCTTCAATGCTGCGAGGCGCAGGCGGCCGACGTCGCCCGCGGCGATCATTCGCTTGCGCAGGCGCGCGAGGCCGTCCGGCGTGATGCCCGCCGCCGACAGGCCGTTGGCCTCCAGGATCTCCGCCAGCGCCAGCGCGGTGCCTGAGGAAGCGTAGGCGATGTCGAAGGCATTGCGCCCGAACTCGGCGCCGATCTCCTCGACTTCGGCGCGGGCGGCGGTCTCGGCTGCAAGAAAGGCGGAAGCCGACAGCCTGCCCTTGGGAAAGAAGCGCCGCGACATGTTGACGCAGCCGATGGGCAGGCTCGCCAGCCGGTCGGGATGGTGGCTGTGGCCGACGATGAATTCGGTGGATCCGCCGCCGATGTCGATGATCAGGCGTCGCTCGCTCGACGCGGGGAGGACCGCCCTGACGCCGGCGTAGATCAGCCGCGCCTCCTCCTGCCCGGTGATCACGTCGATGGGAAATCCCAGCGTGCGCTCGGCTTTGTCCAGGAACTCCTGCGCGTTGCTCGCGACGCGGAAGGTGTGGGTCGCGAGGACCCGCACCGCCGACGGGTGCAGTCCGCGCAGGCGCTCGGCGAAGCGGGCGAGGCTCGCCAGCGCGCGCCGGCGACCCTCCGCGGTTATCCGGCTCCGCGAGTCGAGATAGGCACCGACGTGCAGGGTCTCGCGCCAGGTGTCGAGGCGAAAGATCTGACCGCCCTCGACGCGTCCGATCTCGAGGCGGAAGCTGTTGGACCCCATGTCGACCACCGCCAGCGTCGACGGCGTCGGGGCGACTGCGGTCATCGTCGGTTTCATCGCATCGGGCAGCGGATGCCAGCGGATCGTCCAAAGGCTGCACGATATCACCCGCGCGGATCCGTGCCTTCGGCGGCAGGCCGGTCGGCACAACCGTCGTGGTTTCAGCGGGTTGCAGCGACAACCTGAGTCGGCGCAAAAAACATTTGATTGTTGCGCGCCTTCTCGGCTTCAATTCCCTGTCGCCGACGCGTAACGTACGCGGGAGCCCGCCCATGCCTGCGCTGCACCTCAGCCCGGCCGAGCAGATGCTGCACGACCGCGCAATCGACGAGCTTGCCGAGGAACTGCATGTCGATGCAGTCGAGATCCGCGAGGTCTACGAGCGTCAGTATCAGCGACTGCGGTCGACGGCCCGCATCCGGGACTACCTGCCGGTGCTGGTCGCGCGTCAGGTGCGAAGCGCGCTGCGCCGCTCGCAGGGTGAGCGCTAGCGACTCCTGCGGCGCAGGCCGCGATCGCCGGAGCCGCCCGTGAACCTGTCGATCGACGATTTCCGCGTCCCCGAGGGCGCGAAAGTGAAGCTCGCGAAGTGGCGGACCGCCGTCCAGCCGGTCTACGGCTCCAAGGACGAATACCAGGCGCTGCTCGAGCAGCAGGTGGAGAGACTCTCGCGGCTGCAGGAGCTGCTCTACGCGTCCAACCGGCACGCCCTGCTGATGATGTTCCAGGGCATGGACACGGCGGGCAAGGACGGCGCGATCAAGCACGTGATGTCGGGGGTGAATCCCCAGGGCTGCGAGGTCACGAGCTTCAAGCACCCGAGCGCGAACGAGCTGCAGCACGATTTCCTGTGGCGCACGACGCGCGCCCTGCCCGAGCGCGGCAGGATCGGCATCTTCAACCGATCCTATTACGAGGAAGTCGTCGTCGTGCGCGTGCATCCGGAGCTCCTGCGCGCGGAAAGCCTGCCCGACCGCGATGTCGACGGGGACGACGACAAGTTCTGGCGCGCCCGCTTCCGCTCGATCGTCGACATGGAGAATCACCTCACGCGCAACGGCACGCGGATCATCAAGTTCTTCCTCCACCTGTCCAGGGGCGAACAGCGCAAGCGGCTGCTGGAGCGTGCCAGCGATCCGGAGAAGGCCTGGAAGTTCAATTTCGCCGACATCCGCGAGCGCGAGCACTGGCCGGCCTACATGGACGCCTACCAGCGCTGCATCGGCGCGACCAGCACGCGCCGCGCCCCGTGGTACATCGTTCCCGCGGACGACAAGCAGAACGCCCGGCTGATCGTGGCGAAGGTGGTCACCGACACCCTCGAGAAGCTCGACATGCGCTATCCGGAGGTCAGCGCCCCGCTGCGCCGATCGCTGCGCGCCGCGCGCAAGGCCCTCGCGGCCTGAGGGCGGGGCTGCCGGGCGGTCAGTGCGTCGGCGCCCTTCGCGTGCGCATCGCATCGGCGAGCAGGCTCGCCAGGACGAGCAGCGCCGCCGACCAGCACGCGGCCCCCGCGAGCAGCAGCGCCAGCGCGTGGGACGGGTCGATGACGGCGAGGATGCGCAATGCGGCCGCGGAGCCGATCAGGACCGTTCCGGCGACGAGCCGCGGCTCGCGCGTGCGGTCTCGCCTCGCTCGCAGCATGACGGTGTTCGCCATCACATTGAAGGTCAGCGTTCCCATGGCGCCGACGGTGATCGCATGGATCGCCGCGGTGCGCGGCGCGCCGGCCGCGGTGAGGCCGAGCGCCAGCAGGCCGATGGCGAGCCAGGCATAGCCGGCCCCTAGGCACTGCAGGTCCGGGCGTCCGCGGCAACTCCATAGCCGCCAGCGCAGCAAGCGGACCAGCGCGAGACCCCCGGCCGCGATGCAGGCGATCCGCAGCAGCGGATCGAGCGCGGGGACCCCCGTCGCCGCGATCGCGATCGCCATCAGCACGACCAGCGTGCCTTCGATGCGCGGCTGCACGCGCGCGGCGAGCGAACTGCCCTGCCGGTAGAGCTGGCCCGCGGCCGCGGGCGCGATGATGCGCCCGCCCATGAACAGCATCAGCGCCGCGAGCAGCAGGACGATCGCCACGGCGATCGTCTCCATTGCAGGTCCTCGCGCAAGACCTGCCGCGACGTCGAAAGCGACTGCCGCGATGCACACCCCGGCGAGGATCCCCGGCAGGGCGAGATTGCGCAGTTTCTTCGCCGCGACGAGCAGCCGTGGCACGACGTGCCAGGCGAGCGTGGCGGCGAACGCGATGTCCGGCAGCGCCGACAGCGCGCCCGGCGGGCCGGCGACGTAGGCGACGCGGGCCGCGAGCCACAGCGCGAACAGCGCCAGGAGGCGCCGTGCCGACATCGGCGGGAACTGATGGCCCGCGACGACGGCGAGGGCGTAGCCCAGCAGCATCTCGTGCGCGTGACCGAGTGGCGTGGACAGCGCCGCCGGGCCGTGCACGACGCCGGTGTTCGCCAGCACCGACCACGGCAGGACCACGGCGCCGTAGAGCGCCGCAGCCGGGAAGAACAGCTGGTGCGACGTCAGCCGGCGCCCGCCGGCCCGCTGGCCGGGTTCATCCACCGGTAGAATGACACGGCCTGCGCGATGCCGGCAGACCTTCCATGCCAGATCGTCGTTCCATCATGCGTTCGCGCCTTCCTCCCCGATCACCTTCCCCGCGTTGCGCCAGGATCGTCCGCGTGCTGCACGTCGCCGCAGTCGCCCTCGGCGCCATGGTCGCCATCGCGACCGCGTCGCCGGTCCAGGCGCGGCCGGTGACCCCGCGCGGGCCGCTGACGCCCGAGGAGCGGCTGACCATCTCCATCTTCGACCAGGCC